>CAYSVF010000347.1:0-3383 GCA_964434415.1 uncultured Parvibaculum sp. | reverse complement strand
CTCCTAAGCCGCTTCGCCCTAACGGGCTCGCCCACGCCGCCGGCAAGCCGGTGGCCTGGGCGTGCGAGCGTGCGCGGCTCGTCGTCCGTCAACCGCTGCTAATGCCAGGGCCGGAGCCTGGCAAAACGCTTAAAAACCCGGGGTGGCACTGGCAAATCGCTTACGCGGCTGGCGAAACACTTACAAAAAGCCGGTCTCGTGGCAAAACACTTATGAGAGGCGGCGATGACTTGAATGGTCCGGATTGCCGGATATTTCTCTCCCATGAATCAGTTGCTTTTACGAGATCAAGCCGCGCAGAACATTGCTCCGCTCAAAACCCTGCGGCGCGGCCTCAACAGGGAGGAGGCGGCGCTCTATATCGGCGTGAGCCCCTCCATGTTTGACTTCCTCGTGAGCGAGGGCAAGATGCCAAAGCCGCGCCGCATTCCATCGCGGAATCCGGAAGCGAAGAAGCACCGCGTCGTCTGGGATGTTCGCGCTCTCGATCGCGCATTCGATGAACTGCCGGGCGGCGAAGAGGACGAGGTCAACCCGTTCGACGAAGACCTGGCATAACTGTGCCGCAGGACAGCCGATGGCAACATTGCGTTTGAAATATGTGATGCAGGACGTCGATCGGCACGGCAACGTCCGCACCTATTTCCGCCGCAAGGGGCAGAAGAAGATCCGGCTTCCGGGAAAGATAGGCTCCGAAGAGTTCATGGACGCCTACAGCGCCGCGCTCGAGGGCAGCTTTCAACCTGCCGGACCGTCCATCGACGATGCACGCGATGCGCCGCGCGGCTCCCTTCGCTGGCTTGTAGCGCAGTATTTCGGGTCGGTCGAATATGCCGGTCTGGACCCTTCCACGCAGCGCACACGCCGCGCGATCCTGGAAGCGCTGTGCGCCCGCACGGGCAAGAAGACGGGCACGCCGCACGGACTGAAGCCCGCGGCCGCGATCCAGCAACGGCACGTCTTTGCATGGCGGGACGAAAAGGCGGCAACGCCGGCAGCGGCGACCAATCTTGTGAAGGCCCTCCGCGCGCTTTTCAAATGGGCGGTGGCGCGCCAGCACCTGACGTCAAACCCCGCCAAAGAAGTACCATATCTGCGCACGCATTCCGGCGGGCACCATTCCTGGACGATCGAGGAAATCGAGCAATACGAGGCGACGCATCCTGTCGGCACAATGGCGCGACTGGCTCTGGCGCTTTTCCTCTATACCAGCCAGCGCGTTTCGGATGTCGCCCAGCTCGGGCTGCAGCACCGGCAGGGCGACTTCCTCACCTTCACCCAGTGGAAGAACCGCAACACCGACAAGCGCGTGAAGCTGACGATCCCGATCATTCGGCCGCTGCGCGAGATCATTGAGGCAACGCCGCGCCCGGCCAACGCGAAAACGATGACCTTCCTGGTCAACGAGTATGGCAACGCTTTCACCATCAAGGGGCTAAGCAACAAGATGCGCGACTGGTGCGACGCAGCGGGCCTGACGCATTGCAGCGCCCACGGCCTGCGCAAGGCGTTCTCCGCCCGCGCGGCCGAGCTCGAACTGACGAGCTGGGAGCTGGGCGCCATAACCGGTCATGTGACGCTGGAAGAGCTGGAGCGATATACGCGCGGCGCGCGGCAGAGAGTGTTGGCCGAGACGGGATTGGCGAAGATCGAGGCCGCCTATGCCCGTTCCGGAGATACGGACACCGGGTCATAGCAGGAACAAAAGTGCCCCACTTTGCAGGCCGGTGAAGGCCGGTGGGGCAATTCGGGCCGAAAAACCTAATAAAATCAATGCCCCAAAAACCCGATGGCATCCCCTAGGGGACTCGAACCCCTGTTTCCGCCGTGAGAGGGCGGCGTCCTGGACCACTAGACGAAGGGGACGCGGTCCGGTACGGGCGCCTCGTATATGACGGTTTGGCATCCCGGATCAAGTGCAATCGGCTTGAAGGGCCTCGTTGTGCCCGGATTTTCGCCGGGCCCGCTGCGCTACCTAGGGGTTGCACCCTAAAAACACCGCTCTGCACTGCGTCAAACCACCGCATACTCATCCCGGTTTACGTAGAAACACTCACACATCGAAAACATTATACATTTAATTACAATGCATTAATGGATACATCGAACTCATTCCACCCCGCAAAATTATTTTGCATCGCACAAGAAACAGTGTTGACAGATTGTCACGAGTGCGGGATATATAACTCACGAAACACAGTGATCGACCTCCTCCCCGATCGTGTTTCTCGAAGCCGCCAGCGCCTCTCCTCCCTCCTCCCCGGCGCTGGCGGCTCCCTCCCTCCCCTGAAATCCGATCGAGCGCGCGAAAGCGCAGCCAGACCCGCCGCCGACGATGCGCCGGACGCCTGAATTGCTGTGGAATGTGCGCTGAAAGTCGCGAGAGCCCTTACCTGGCCGCCAGGCCGGAAACGGGATTGAGGCGGAACCGGCCCAGCTCCGCGCCGGTCCTGGTGGACAAGACGACGATCTCTTCGGCGCTGTCCGAACCGACCAGCACGGCCATCCTGTCTTCGGTCATGTTCATCGCGCGAACCTTCTGCCCGCGCGCGACGTTCACGTCATGCGTTCCGAAATATCCCTTGGGATGCTCGACCGTCTTCGTATCGCCCGAAGAACGGTAAATCAGGACTCCCACGACGAAGGCAAAACCGATCACGAGCACCACGCCCATGCCGACAACGACCAGCGTCAGAAGACGCATATCCTGAGGGGGCGGACCTGCGCCATCCGGCGAATTGCCTTCCGGGACCGTTTCCATACCCTGCGGCCGGGCGTTATCGTCGGTCATGAACATCTCCAGAGATTCGAATGAAATGCCCCATAGCGATGCGGCTCAGCCTACCACTCAGGACGACAAGATAACGGCGTCGGACGATATGGGCACACGCTACGGCTTCACCGTCACCGGCGAGGATGCCGGCGCCCGGCTCGACAAATATCTTACCACGACCCTCGCAGGCAAGGCGAAGGCGCCCGATGCGCCGCTTTCCCGCGCGCGCATTCGCCAGCTTCTCGAAACCGGACAGGTGCTGCTGACAGCAAAACCCGGCGCCGCGCCCAAACCGGCCACCGACCCGTCCTACAAGGTGCGCGAGGGCGAGCATATCGTCGTCACCGTGCCCGCCCCCCGGCCCGCCGAGCCGGTCGGTCAGGAAATCCCCCTCGACATTCTTTACGAGGATGCCGATCTCATCGTGATCGTGAAGCCCGCCGGGCTGGTGGTGCATCCCGCGCCCGGCAATCTCGACATGACGCTCGTCAACGCCCTCATCGCCCATTGCGGCGATCAGCTCTCCGGCATTGGCGGCGAGAAACGCCCCGGCATCGTCCACCGCCTCGACAAGGAAACGAGCGGCGTCATGGTGGTCGCCAAAAGCGAC
>CAYSVF010000346.1:0-3386 GCA_964434415.1 uncultured Parvibaculum sp. | reverse complement strand
CGGTGATGATGACGCCGCCAAAGGGATCGGCGGAGGCCAGCGGCATGAAGCTCAGCGTGTCGAGCGAGGCCCGCCACAGATAGGAGTTCACACCGATACCGCCGCCGGTATTGTCGCTGGAGCTGCCGCCGCCGAAGAGGTTGAGACCGCCTTCGCCGAAGATCGTGTCGCGCTTTTCCCCGGGCTTGGGCGCGGGGGTCGTCGGACCGGACCTGCCGGCTGAATCCGGATATTGCTGCTCGGCGCCGCTGAAGACACCGCAAGCGGTCAGGCTCATCGAAGCGGTTGCCAGGAAGGCTGCCGCCAGCGCAAAGCGCATGGCATGACGCAGCTTTTCGCCCGTTGCGGAAAATGTGCGCAGCGAGCGTCGTTCAACGGTCTTGGTCATGAGTTCCGGCAAGCCTCTTGTTTACGCCCCCCGGGCCGTCTGATGCGGCCGGTGCCGTGATTATCTGTCCGCAGCCTTTCGCTTCGGACCCGGTTTCAACGCCTGACAGCGCCCTGTTCGCTTTATGCAGGCGGCTCTTTATAGCGAGACATGGCGGTTCTCCGCAATCACGCAGCGCCTTAAGTTTGCGAAATGAGGTGGCACGGGAAGGCGCGGGATACGTTACGCCCACGCCACAGCGGCGCCCGTCTTTTTCGCGCCCCGCGCCATCTCGGGTATTCCAGCTCGCCAAGCCCCCCGCGTGTGCCGAGATTTCAGGCAAACTGCCTGGGCATGTCGCCTATATGTTGCGCAATAACCACATGCCATGACGCTTTCTTGACGTCAAAAGGGCCGATTGGGGGTACTGATTCGCGTTGTAAATTGCGCCACGGCGGCAAAACATCCTTGTGGCACAAGCGGTTTGAAGGTGGAGGCGACCCTTTTGCGTTAACGGTTCGTTAACCACTCCGGGCCTGCTTGTGCTGTTTCGGCAACATCTATCGACATTCCATCGTCACAAGGGCGGGTGCGCTTGACCCTGAGGGTTATCGACGGATTAATCAGGCTACGCGCTCGGGGGGCACCTTGTCGGCCCGGCGAATGTTGCGATCCGGTCGGGCGGACTGGGCAAGCGTTGGGGGAAAACTCCTTATCCCGCATGCCTCAGACAACCCCGGCGGTTTGTAAATGGACCAGCACTAGCTGCTACTGCGAGGAACACATGAAAAAGATTCTTCTGGGGACGACCGCTCTCGTCTCTGCCGGCCTGGTGGCCGGTCCGGCTCTCGCCGGCGATCCGCTCTCCGTTTCGGTGAGCGGCTCCGTCGTGACGGGTTTCTATGTGGTTGATGCCGATTCTACCGGCACCACCAGCTATCAGGACACGAAAGTCGCGCTCGTCGCCCGTAACATCGACATCATCGCCGAGGGCACGCTGGACAACGGCATGACCGCCGGTGTCGACGCCAAGCTGATGCTCGGCAGCGACTGGAACACGCTCCACAACACTGCTTCTCCCTCCGGTGTGACGTTCCGTCAGCTCTTCGCCTATCTCGAAGGCGGCTTCGGTCGCTTTGAAATCGGTGGCGTGGACGGTGCGGCCTACAAGATGCACTACACGTCTCCTTGGTTCGTGCCGGGCAACGGCGTTGACAGCCCGAACATCTACAATGGTGTTGGTAGTACGCCGGGCATTGCCACTGGCACGCCTGGTCTGACGCGGAACTCCACGTTCTCGCTGATGGCGACGGATGCGAACAAGGTCAGCTATTTCACGCCGCGTTTCGCTGGCTTCCAGCTCGGCGTGTCCTACACGCCTGACGTGTCGCAGAGCACGACGGGGCCGGCTGCGAACGGCCTGAGCGTGTTGCCGAAGGTCACAGGTACTACCGTTGGTCCCGTCACCGATGTTTTCGAAATCGCCGCCAACTATGCCGGCAATATCGGCGGTCTGGATGTCGGCGTTGACGGTTTCTACGTCGATGGCGATGGCAACGTATCCAATGCCGATCCGAAGGAATACGGCTTCGGCGCGAGCCTCGGCTACATGGGCTTCACGCTGGGCGGTGCTTGGTACCAGAGCGAAGACCTTGGCAGTCCGACTCACTTCGGTGCCTTCACGCCGGTCGCTTCGCTTGCCAGCCCGGGTAGTGAAGTCAAGACTTGGACTGTTGGCGCGTCCTACGGCACGGGTCCGTGGACCGTCGGTGTTGCCTATCTGGAAAGCAATGATGATTCTTCCACCACAGCTCCTTTGGGTCTCAACGGTGGTGAGTCTAAGGCTTGGCAGGTCGGCGGTGGCTATTCGCTGGGTTCTGGTGTCGACCTCGGTCTCGACGTCCAGTTCAACAGCAAAAAGGCTGCTGCGGGTGCGCAGACCTTCGACACGACGTCGGGCGGTATCGTGCTTGCCGTCTCGTTCTAAACAGAACGACACGATTTTTTGGAGAGCGGACTTCGGTCCGCTCTTTTTTTGTCTGTGCAACAAGGTGCTATTTGCTGTTAAACAGGCGAGATGTTGCTCACAGAAAAGAGAGCTTGGAAAATGGGCGCTTTAATCTGGCTCGCCTCCTATCCGAAATCGGGCAACACTTGGGTGCGGAGTTTCCTGCACAATTTGCTTCGGGGAGGTTCTGCCCCTGTAGACGTAAACCGAATGACCGATTTTTGTCTTGGCGAATCCGATGCTGCTTGGTACGCACCTCGTTCACCAAAGCCTGTTGATGAACTGGCGCCCGAAGAGTTGGCGGCCATTCGTCCGCTAGTTCACAACGATTTTACTAAGGCTTTCCCGGATTCGGTTTTCGTCAAAACGCACAACTTTCTCGGAGAGTCATTCGGCCACCCTATTCACAACATGGATGTTACGGCCGGTGGCATTTATATCCTGCGCAATCCATTAGATGTCGTTCTCTCAGCGACCCACCATTTCGGACTTTCTATCGACGAAGCGATCGACTTTCTGGCCAATGATGAGGCTGTCTCTGGTGGACGCGATAAGCATGTCCTCGAATATCTATCCTCTTGGTCGGTGCATGTGAGAAGCTGGACGCAGAATCCGAACCCACAACTTCTAGTCGTGCGCTATGAAGACCTCCTTGCCAAACCGCGAAAACATTTCAAACAAGTCGCGAATTTTCTAGGACTGAAGCCTCCAGCTGAACGACTCGAACGAGCAATACGTTTTTCGTCTTTCAAATCGCTGAAGGCGCAAGAGCAGAAGACCGGTTTTCGCGAAAAGCCTAAACATGCCGATTCCTTCTTCCGTGAAGGCAAGGCGGACCAATGGCGTGAAAATCTCACGGAAGATCAAATCCGCCGCATCATTTCCGACCACCGTGAACAGATGGAGCGCTTCGGCTATATTCCGAAAGAATATCTTTGAGTCACCGGAATACGTTCGCCTACAAGAAACGGAAGGGGCCGATAAATGGCTGGTCTGATCTGGCTAGCATCC
>CAYSVF010000345.1:0-3419 GCA_964434415.1 uncultured Parvibaculum sp. | reverse complement strand
GGACCGATCCAGAAGAACCTGGACCTTCGCCGTCAGGGCCGAGCGGCCGGATGTAAGATCTCCGCCGTCATAGCCCGCCGATTCCAGTTGTGCGGCGGTGATGATGGATGGCGACATCCCCGTCTGGCTTTGCGACAGCGCGATCTGCGCTGTCATCGGCAACGCAACCGCCCCCGCCGAAATCGTGGCCGCGACCGGCCCATGCGTGGTGGAAATCACCTCTTCGCGCACCCGGGACAGCAGCCGCTGACAGATACTGTCGAGGCGGCCCTCGTCGCATGAGGTCAGGACGAGACCGAACTTGTTGCCCGCCGCCCGGCCCAGCGCATCGCTTCGCCGCGCCATGCCGCGCAGGCGCTGCCCGACACCGACGATCACTTCGTCGGCGACATCGAAACCGAACGCATCGTTGATGAGCGCGAGATTGTCGATCGCCAGCAGGATGAAGGCACCCTTCAGCCGGCCCGGACCGGTTTCGTTCAGAACCTCGACCAGCCGCTCCTTCACGGCGGCGCGGTTGAGAAGCCCCGTCAGTTCGTCATAGGTGGAAAGCTGCAGCAGGCGCTGTTCGCGGCGATGCCGCTCGTCGATCGGGCGCAACACGCCGATCGCGGTCGCCGGGCGCCCTTCGGCATCGGCAAACCAGCGGCCACGCTCCTCGACCCAGCGCTCGCCGCCGAAATCGTCTTTCAGGCAATATTCGAGTTCGTAGGGAACGCCGTCGCCCGTGTCACGGCGACCGCTGAGAATACGCTCGAAGCGGCTGCGGCCTTCGTGAACGGTAATGCGAGACGCGAACTCGCTGTGATCGGAAAGCTGCTCGGAGGTGACCACCCCCAGAACGGTTTCGACACCCGTGCCCCACTCGATCCGCTCTTCATGGATCGACCAGCGATAGGACACATCGCCCACGATAGCGACGGCATCGTTCAGCGCCTGCCTGCGGCGTCCTGCCGTCTCGTCATCGATGAGCCCATACGCATTCTGCGTTTCAGAGTCCACGTTACCCACTCCCGCCATGTCACCCTTATCGGATGTAAGGCATTGCCACTCCTACATGGCTCCGACTATGCGGGGGCCGGGTTAAAACTTTGAAAAGGCCCCGGGGGCCGGACGCACGACATCGAGACTCCCGCCGATGCCGCGCCCGATCTGTTCCCGAATGGGACAGTTCGACAAAGAAACACGCAAAATCGACGCAAATTGACTGGCCGTATTCTTGCTCCTCAAGGATCATTCACACACATCGGATGGATGTGGCGTGTCATTTAGCGAAAGACGCATGTCGAAGGTCGAACGCATATCGGGAGCCGGTCCCCGCCTTCCCGCCCGCACCGAAAGGCAGCGGACGGACGGCCCGCGACGCCTTGCACCCGCGCCGCTCGATCTCAACGCCGCGGAGCGCGGCACGAGCGGCCACCGCCCCGAGGCGGGCCGGCGCGGCGCCGCCGCCCCCTTCCTCGCCCAGTATGTCGACCAGCACTGGCCCTGGCCGCGCGACGCCGCCCGCAAGGCCGTGCTGCGCCAGCGCGCGACCTCCGCCTATCTGGAAGCCGACAGCCTGCCCGACCGGCTGGAAGACGAAGCGCTAAGCGGGCGCTACGGCAAAAACCTCTAGGTCATCCCCGACCTCAGTAACCGACCGCCGCACCGTCCTTGCGCGGGTCCGAGCCGCCGATCAGCGTACCCCGCTCATGATCGATCATGACCGCCTGCCCGCCGCCATGCGGCAGGAAGGCGTCGCGGATCTCATGACCCCGCAGAACCAGCCCTTCACGCACCTCTGTCGACAGACCGCGTTCGACCTCCAGCACCCCGCCGCCCGGGAAGGCCCGCGGACTGTCCAGCGCTTCCTGAATGTCGAGCCCGTAATCGACGACATTGCTGACGAGATGGGTGTGGCCCACCGCCTGATAGGCGCCGCCCATCACGCCGAAGGGCATGACGGCCTTTCCGTTCTCGACCATCATGCCCGGAATGATCGTGTGCAGCGGCCGCTTGCCGCCCTCCACGCAATTGGGATGGTCTTCCTGCATCACGAAACCACAGCCCCGGTTCTGAAACATGACGCCCGCTTGCGGCGCCAGAATGCCCGAGCCGAAGCCGAAGAAGAGCGAGTTGATGAAGGAGACCGCATTGCGGTCCTTGTCCACCACGGTGAGATAGACCGTGTCGCGATTGAGCGGATCGCGAATATCGGCAAGATCCTCGATCCGCCGGTCGGGATCGATCCGCGCGGCAAGCGTATCGGCCAGCCTGTCCGACAGCATCTCCGCGACCGGTACATCGCGCATGGTCGGATCGGCGACATAGCGGTCGCGCACATCATAGGCGAGCCGGGCCGCTTCCATCTCGTAATGGAAGCGCAGGGCGCTGTGCGGTTCGAGCGCATCGACGCCGCATCCCGCGAGAATGTTGAGCATGATGAGCGCGGTGACGCCCTGCCCGTTGGGCGGAATTTCGCAAATCTCGCGGCCGCGATAGGCCGTGCGGATCGGCGTCACGTAATCGCAGGCCGTCGCGGCGAAATCCTCCAGCGTGTGAAAGCCGCCCAGCGCATTGAGCTTTGCGACCATGTCCTGCGCGAGTGCGCCTTCGTAAAAGGCGTCGCGACCCTTCTCACCGATGAGGCGCAGCGTCTTTGCCAGCACCGGCAGACGCACCTTGTCGCCCGCCTGCGGCGCCTTGCCGCCAAAGATATATTGCGCGGTCGCATCGGCATCATGCGCGAGATGGCCCTCAAGGAACTGCCATTCCATCGCAATGCGCGGCGCAACCGCAAAGCCCTCCTCGGCCAGTGCGATGGCAGGCTCGAAGACGCGGCCGAGCTCCATTGTGCCGTGATCTTCAAGAAGCCGCGCCCAGGCATCGACGGCGCCCGGTACGGTGACGGAATGGACCGAGTTGATGGAAATATCCTCGACGCCGGCGCTGTGGAGTTTTTCAAGCGACAGCGCTTTCGGCGCGCGGCCCGACCCGTTGAGACCGATAATATCGCCGCTGCCGCCTTTCGAGAGGAGCGCGAAACAATCGCCGCCGATCCCCGTATTGTAGGGCTCCACGACGCAGAGAACGGCGCTGGCGGCGATGGCCGCATCGACCGCATTGCCGCCCGCCCGCAGAATGGCAATGGCGGCTTCGGCGGCCAGCGGCTGCGAGGTGGCGCAAATGCCGTTGACGGCATGAACCGCGGAGCGGCCGGGAAGATGGAGATCGCGCATTATTTCTGCTCCTCGCGCATGGACTTCAACAAGGCGCTCAGCTCCGACACCGCTCTTTCAAGGCCGGCCATGCGCGCATCCAGCGCGTCGAGACGCTCGAGAATGCGGCCCGCCTCCGGGGCGGGGGCCTCGACGGGCGCAGGCAGGCGCGACGCGCCGGGCTGCGGCGTGGCGATGCCCGCATGGTTCACCACATCC
>CAYSVF010000344.1:0-3433 GCA_964434415.1 uncultured Parvibaculum sp. | reverse complement strand
GGCATGATGCGCGCGCTCGAAGAAGGAAAGCGGCAGGACCACCTTCAGCTCCTTCGCCAGCTCCTGCATGCGCTTGATGAGCTCATGCTCCATCGCCTCGGCGGCAAGCTCGAAATGCTCCGGCTTCTGGTCCACGCAGAAATAGGGGGTCTCGAAAAGCTCCTGCAGGAGGATCGCCTGCGCGCCCTTTTCCGCCGCTTCCCGCACCAGCGATACCGCGCGGTCGACATTTTCGTCCCGCGCCCATGTGCAGGCCATCTGTGTGGCCGCGAATGTAACTTCCCGCATGGCGCATCATCCTTGAATGGCATCCGTTATGATCGGAAATATAAGCTTTCGACACCGCTCTGCACAGGCGTCATCTTGGCGAACAACCCTCGACTGCCGGGGCGGTTTCGCTATAAAGGCGGTCGATGCCAACACGCGACAAAGGGAGAATGACATGGCTGGACAGATCGAGACGCGGCTCAAGGAACTCGGGATCGACTTGCCCAAGGCGTCCGCGCCCGCCGGCAGCTATGTGCCCTTCGTCATCACCGGCAATCAGGTGTTCATTTCCGGACAGGGACCCGTCGGGCCGAACGGACTTGAATATATCGGCAAGGTCGGTGCCGACCATACCGCCGAGGACGCCGCGAAGTCGGCCCGCCTGACCGCCCTCAACGTGATCGCCCAGCTCAAGGAAGCCTGCGGCGGCGATCTCGACCGGGTGACGCGTATCGTGAAGCTGACCGGCTTCGTCAACTGCACCCCCGATTTCGACCAGCACCCCGCCGTCATCAACGGCGCCTCGGACCTGCTGGTGGAAATCTTCGGCGACAAGGGCCGCCATGCCCGCTCCGCCGTGGGCATGATGAGCCTCCCCTTCCAGATGACGACCGAAATCGAAGCGGTGGTGGAAATCGCCTGATCGTGATCGACCTTGCCATAACGGGATTTTGCGTCCGCGTGCCGGTCGTTTAGATTCAAGGCATGGGTGACGCGGAACAAGCCATCATCAGAGCGGTGAACAGCCTGTCGGAGGTCGATCCGGCGGCATGGGACGCCTGCGCCAATCCGCCCGGCGAGCCCTATAACCCGTTTCTGCGCCATGCCTTCCTCTCCGCGCTGGAGGAAAGCGGCTCCGCCACGCGCGCAACCGGCTGGATGCCCTATCACCTGCTGCTCGAAGACGGCGCGGGCAACATGGCCGGCGCCATGCCCATGTATCTGAAGAGCCATAGCCGGGGCGAATATGTCTTCGACTATGGCTGGGCGGATGCCTTCGAGCGAGCCGGCGGCAGCTATTACCCCAAATTGCAGGTATCCATCCCCTTCACGCCCGTGACGGGGCGGCGACTTCTGGTGCCGCCGGGGCCGGCCATGAACGCCTCCCGGGATGCGCTGATCGCGAGCGGCATCGAAATCGGCAACCGTCTCGGCACCTCGTCATTGCACATGACCTTCCTCACCGAAGAGGAATGGGACTATCTGGGCGAACGGGGCCTGCTGCAACGCACCGACCAGCAGTTCCACTGGCACAATCGCGGCTATGAGGGCTTTGGCGACTTCCTGGCGGAACTGTCCTCGCGCAAGCGCAAGAACATCCGAAAGGAACGGGAGCGCGCGCTGGAAAACGGCATCGAAATCGAATGGGTGACGGGCAGCAACCTGACGGAAGACCACTGGGACGCGTTCTACATGTTCTATATGGACACGGGCGCGCGCAAATGGGGCTCACCCTATCTCACCCGTTCCTTCTTCAGCATCATCAACGAGCGCATGCCTGAAGACATTCTGCTCATCATGGCAAAGCGCGACGGCCGCTACATCGCCGGCGCACTGAACCTGATCGGTTCCGACGCGCTCTACGGGCGCAACTGGGGGGCGGTGGAACACCACCCCTTCCTGCATTTCGAGTGCTGCTACTATCAGGCGATCGACTTCGCCATCGACAGGGGCCTGAAACGCGTCGAGGCCGGCGCGCAGGGCGAACACAAACTCGCCCGGGGCTATGTCCCCTCGCGCACCCATAGCGCGCACTGGATCGCCAATGAGAGCTTCCGAAGCGCGGTCGGCGAATATCTGGAGCGCGAGCGCCAATATGTCGAGCACGACATCGAAACGCTTGGCGAATACGCCCCCTTTCGGCACGATAACGACGCAATGCAACGCGAAGAGGACGACTTCTGATCCATGGCCTATGACAAGAACAATATTTTCGCGAAAATCCTTCGTGGCGAGGCGCCCTGCTTCAAGGTCTATGAAGACAACATGACCTTCGCCTTCATGGATGTCATGCCGCAGGCCGAAGGCCACACGCTGGTCATCCCGAAATTCGAGGCGGAGAACCTCTTCGACCTCGACGCCGACTACGCCGCCGCCATGGCCAAGACCACCAAGAATGTCGCCGCTGCGGTGAAAAAGGCGTTCGACGCGCCCGGCATCATGATCGCGCAGCTCAATGGCGCACCCGCCGGGCAGACCGTGTTCCACATCCATACGCATATCATTCCGCGCGCGGAGGGGATCGACCTGAAACTTCATGCGCGCCAGATGGCCGATACGAATGTTCTGCAACAACATGCCGAACGCGTGATCGCCGCTCTCGACTGAGACCGGCTTTCATGCGGGGCCTGCGGATAATAAAAAGACCGCGGTACGTGGGGGAAAGATGAAGACGATGAAAACAACGGCATTGGCCGTCTGCGTAACGGCCATGTCGGCCCTGCTGCTAACCGCCTGCGACGAAAAAAAGGACACGCCCGCCCAGCGCTATTCGCTGGAGGAAGTGACAGGGCCTTCGCCCTTCCATGGCGTTCACGGGATTACCGTCGAGAAGGACGGCACCATGCTGGTGGGCAGCGTGATCGGCCGCAGCATCTACAAGGTCGATCCGGATATGGGGGCCACCTCCGTCTATGAAGGCCCGCCCAAAGGCATGGCGGACGACCTGGAACAGGGCCCGGACGGCACGCTCGCATGGACCGCCTTCATCGATGGCAAGATCTACGCCCGCAAACCCGACGGCACGGTGACGACACTCGCCAAAGGCCTGCCCGGCATCAACTCCATCGCCTGGACCGATGACGGACGCCTTTTCGCAACGCAGGTCTTTCTGGGCGATGCGCTGTACGAGATCGACCCGACCGGCAAGAAGCCGCCGCGCAAGATCATGGAAGACATGGGCGGCCTGAACGGCTTCGATTTTGGGCCTGATGGAAAACTTTACGGACCGCTCTGGGACAAGGGCGAAATCGCTCGTGTCGACGTGGACAAGGGCACGCTCGATGTCGTCGCCACCGGCTTCGGTATTCCCGCCGCCGTCAATTTCAGCCCGGACGGAAAACTCTACGCCGTCGATACGCAGCGCGGCGAAGTCGTGCGCGTCGATCCCACAGACGGATCGAAAGAGGTCGTGGCGAAAGTGAAACCCTCTATCGACAATCTCGCC
>CAYSVF010000343.1:0-3439 GCA_964434415.1 uncultured Parvibaculum sp. | reverse complement strand
CCGCCCAGCACCTGCGAGGGAAGGGTGTAGCTTCCCTTCATATGCGGCGCGATCCAGGGCGTCGTGTCGTAATTGTCGGAGGCGAGCAGACCGCGGAAGGCATAGAGATCGGAGGAGAACCAGTTGCGGCCATTCGCGTAATCCACCGACAGGTTGTTGATGAGGTCGGTCGCACCGGAAAGGTCGTATTTGCGCAGATAGGTTTCGTCCGTCGTCAGTTCGGTCCGGAAACTCCAGCTCCAGTGATCGTTCAAACGGAAATTGCCGTTGCCGAAAAAGCTGCCGCGGAAATTCTTGTCGCCGGGGGTGCCCAGCGTCTTGTCCTTGGGCCAGGTTCCGCTGCCGTTGAGGTTTATCCGGCCGTTGGAAAACAGCTCACGATAGGTGCCCTTGTAGATGATGCCCTGCCGGGTCGTGAAACGCGGCGAGAAGGTGAAATCCTTGTCGGGCGCAATGGCCCAGTAATAGGGCGTCTCGATCTGCTGCCCGAGATCGTTGGAATTGGCAAAGCTCGGCGAGAGGAAGCCGGATTTGCGCTTCACCGACGGATCGGCCATCGAGAAATAGGGCGTATAGAGGATCGGAACCCCGAAGAGTTCCATGCGCGCATCCTCATAGACGATCCGCTGTTCTTCCTTGTTATGCGTGACGCGGAAGGCCTTGATCTGCCAGAGAGGTTCCTTCTCGCCTTTTTCCGCGCAAACGTCGCAAGGGCTGTAGACGCCCTTGTGGAGGGTCGTGATGTTGGCGTCCTTGCGGACGACGTCATTGCCCGCGAGCTTCGCGTTGTTCGCCATCAGGATGCGCAACGTGGTGACGACGCCGTCCTTCATCTTGTTGCGCAGGACGAGATGGTCTGCAAAGGCGACATCCCCGCCGGGATCGAGAAGCGCCACATTGCCGTCGGCGGTCACGACGTCCGCCTTTTCGTCATAGACGACCTTGTCGGCAATCAGGACGCGCTTGCCATAGGCGAGTTCGACATTCCCCCGGGCCGTTACGATCTGTGCGTTGCGGTCATAGTCGAGTTCGTCGGCAAGCATGAGGACTTCGCCGGAGTCCGGGAAGCGCTTGTCCTTGACGATTTCGGATTGCGGTCGTGCGTCCTGGGCCGAGGCCGGGACGGTGCCGAATGCCAGGCCCGCCAGCAGCATCGCCGGCAGGAGAATCGCAGCACCCAACTCGTGCCGGATTTTGTTCGTTCCACCCCGTGTCACGTGCTGCTTCAGCCCCCTGATGCCCCTCATTCATGCGCGGCCGGGAGATTAAGGAAATCCCCCGCGATTCGTCTGGTCTCTAACCGTCCTCAAGGTGGAACAGTACCGCAAGCCCCAAAAACAGGACCATAAGCGATGGCGCCCACGCCGCAAGGAAGAGGGGCAATATGCCCGATAGGCCGAGCGCGAGCGAGAGGTCGGAGAGAAAATAGACGATAAATCCGGAAAATATGCCGCCCATTACCAGTTGGGCCATGCCGCCGAAGCGGTTCATGCGCAAGGAGAAGGCCGATCCCACCAGCACCATGGTGCATAGCAGCAGGGGCGTCGCCAGAATTTCGTAGAAATGGAGCTTGTAGCGTCTGGCCGTAAAGCCGGCGGCCTCGGCCGTCTCGATGAAGCGGGGCAGGTCCCAGAACGAAATCGTGTTGGGATTCGCAAAGCTTTCCTGCACCTGCTCGCGGGTCAGCGATGTCGGCTGCTGGAAGGTATCCAGATGCACCGGCGACTGGTTGGGGCGGGCGATCCACAGGTCGGTCAGCGCCCAGTAGCCGTCGCGCAGGACAGCCTGTTTGGCGTCGATGCGACCGGTAAACTCGTCATTGAGGCCATAAAGAATGAAGATCACCCGATCGAGCGTCAGCCCGGCATCGCCGATCTTGGTGGCGTGAATCACGGCCTGGCCTTTCTGGTCCGCCTGGCGCAGCCAGAGCCCGTTATCGGACACCGCCATGAAGCTCGACCGACCTTTCAGATGCGTTGCGTCGAGCTGATCGAATCGCGAAGCCATGGTGGCCGATATCGGGTTGTAGATCGTGATGACGATCACCCCCAGCGTGAAGGCCACGAAAATGGCGGGCGCAAGAAACTGCCAGACGGAGATGCCCGAGGCCCGCGCGATGACGAGTTCGTTGCTGCGGCTCAATCTCAGAAAGCAGGCCATGGCGCCGAACAGCACCGCGAAGGGCATCGTCGCATTGCCGACGCGCGGCAGATCCAGCAGGGCCATTCCCGCCAGAAAGGCGAAGGAAATTTGCTTGTGCTCCGCGCCCCGGCGCATCAGCTCCACGAGGTCGATCATATAGATGATGAGCAGGAACAGGCCGAAGGTGAACAGCGCCGTGGTGAGAAAGCGCTTCGCGAAATAGGTCGAGAGCGTCCAGGAGAAATTCATCAGGCACGTCTCCCGGACCGCGGATGGCGGATCATGGCGCGGATCGCATTGATCCCGGCGAGGGCTTTCGCCTCGAGCGGAACGCCCGACAGCACCGCCGCGGCCATGGCGCAGACAAGAAGCGGAATGATGTACATGATCGGGATTGCCGCGGGCGCGGTCGCAGCCGAACTCACAATGCCGAAGGCCAGAACGCGGAAGAACAGCGCGATGCTCGCCGCCATGGCGATGCGCATGCCATAACCCCGGCGGCTGAACGGGGCGGGCAGCAGCGCGGCCAGCGCCACCAGCGCGAAAAGCAGCGGATAGATGGCGTTCGAGATGCGGTCATTCGCATCGGCCAGAAGCTGGGTCCGGAATTGTTTGGCATAGGCGTCGTCGGGTGCCGGGTTCACGAGCTCGCTGAAATAGCGCTCGCGGGCCTCGTTGTAATATTCCGGTTCCTGCTGGATGTAGGACGACAGGTCGTAGGTGTATTTGTCGAAATAGAGCAGGGTGACGGGCCCGCTTTCGCCATCGGCGGTCCGGTCGACGCGCTGGATATTGCCGTTGAACATGACGAGGCGGGGCCCGGCGGGGCTCTTCACCAGACTGCCTGTCTCGGCAAGATAAGTGGTCGGCTTCAGCTTGTTGCGGCTGTCCTGTACCAGAATGCCGTGCACCGTGCCGTCGCTCGACCTTTCGCGGACATAGACCGTGAGCCCCTCGGTCGGATTGGTGAAGGTGCCCTCGCGCAGCATGGTCGTGATGACATCGCCGCGGATTTCGTAGAGCCGGCTCTTCAGCTCGCGAAGGCCCGCCGGTGCGATATAGATGTTGAGGGCCAGCACCACGACCGAAACCGCGCCCGCCACCGCGAGGACGGGCAGCGCCACCCGCCACATACTCATGCCGGCGGAGAACATCACCACCACCTCGCTGTCGCTGATGAGCTTGTGAAGGGCGTAAAGCACCGCGCAAAGCAGCGAGATGGGCAGGACGATGGCCAGCGTGCTGGGCAGCGCGAGAACCGTCAGGTCGAAATAGGCGAGAATGCTCTGCCCCTGGG
>CAYSVF010000342.1:0-3450 GCA_964434415.1 uncultured Parvibaculum sp. | reverse complement strand
CTTTGTCGGGCTTGGATTCGAAATCAATCCGTAATGACCGCAATTGAGTATTTTGCCATTAACATAGGTAAAAAGTGAGTAGTTTTCTATGATATGGAAAATTACAAGAGCGGTGTTTTGGAAGGTTTGCGTAAATCGGAAATCTATAAAGTAAAAAAATAATTTTACTTAGCGCTTTGCAGAAGGTTGGCGATGCGCATGGCGGGCGGCAAGCCTGCCATGCGCTCTTTGACGCTATGGCGTCGAGAAGGCCGCCTGCTCGACGCCGACCGGGCGCGACCCCCGCCGCTCCGTCGCCGCATACCGGTTCGCCATTTTTCGCTTCTTGGACGATGAGAAGATCGCCATATCCTGCGCGAAGAGCTTTTGCAGCGTATCGGCGTCGATGTGGTCCTTGAGCCATCGTTCCGCCGCCTCCGCTTTCTCCCGTTCGGAGACGGGCAGGTTCGACCGATCCTGCACCTGCCCCCAAACGACGAGAACGATAAGCTTCGATCTGATCTCGTTCAGATGCTCCACCACTTCGCGACTAAGGATGAAGGGGGCTTCCGACGTGACCGACACGAAGCGCCTCAACTCATCCGCCTCGACATGCCCCTTCACGACGAAGTCGGTGAAAACTTCCTGAATGCCGTCAAACACACAGAGCTGTCGTGAAAAGAGTTCGTGGCGAAGCTTGTCCTTGGAGACGATGTAGTAGGCGAGCGAGAGCAGGCCCCAGGCCAGAACGAACTGGAAGAAGATCAGAATCAACACCAGCCATATCAATGAGTGGAATGAATCCGCCCATTGGACTATCTCAAACATCAGCGACCCCAGCCTAAATATGTAGGATATCAATATGCACAAATTTTGTGGTGAGAATGAAGACTAAAATTTTATATGAGACACACATATTGATCTTGATTTCAGTCTCGTGAAATAAAGCACATCACCTTTGTGAATAAGAGCATCATGATTTAGCTCGGCGACGAGGCTTTTCAAGCGCCTGCCTTGACGGATGCATCGGCCATCGGCACCGAAATGCATCCGACGCAGCGTCAGCCTGACCTTGCCGAATTCCCCGCGAAAAACCTTCCCTCCCAGACTTTTCCCGCCTGCGACACGGACCATTTAACCTGCTAAAACGCATGCCGCGTTAAACGACGACGAGCCCGGCAAACGGGCCGCGAGCAGGGAGACGCCCATGGATTTGCAGCTTGCCGGAAAGACGGCGCTTGTGACCGGGTCCTATCGGGGCACGGGCCGCATGATTGCGCATGCGCTCGCCGCCGAGGGTACGCATGTCGGCGTGCATGGATTCGCGCGCGCCGAGGCGGAAACCGTTGCGCATGAAATTCGCGAACAGGGCGGCGCGGCTTCCGCGCTGGAAGGCGACATCCTCACCGATGACGGCGCGGCGCAATTGTTGCGCGAGACACAGGCCGCGCTGGGCGATGTGGACATTCTTGTCAATAATTATGGCACCGCCGATGCCGGTTCATGGGCGACCTCCGAGACGCCGGACTGGATCGAGGCCTATGAAAAGAACGTATTGTCCGCCGTGCGCGTAACGCGCGGGCTGATGGACGGCATGAAGGCGAAAGGCTGGGGCCGCATCGTCAATCTGGGCACGATCGGTTCCACCGAGCCGGCCGCCCGCATGCCGCACTACTATGCGGCCAAGGGCGCGATGGCGACCATGACGGTGAGCCTGGCCAAGGACCTCGCCGGGACCGGCGTGACGGTGAACCTCGTAAGCCCCGGTCTCATCCGCACCAGGGAAGTGGAAGAGCGCTTCATCGAGCGCGGCCGCCGGAAGGGCTGGGGCGACAGCTGGGAAGAGGTCGAGCCGTATGTGCTGAAGGAGTTCATGGGTAACCTCACCGGACATGTTCCGCATCCGGAGGAAATCGCCGATGTGGTGATCTTCATCGCAAGCGCGCGTTCGGGCGCGATCAACGCGCTGAATATCCGTGTCGATGGCGGCACCACGGCGCTTGTGATCTGAACCGCCGGCAACAAAGAGACAAAGGACAGAACGGGGAACGAGATGCAGGAATTCCGCTTCGATCTATGCGAACTGCCGGGCGAGACGGAAGGGCTCCGTCAGGAAATCCGCACCTTCCTGAAAAAGGAACTGGCGGACATTCCCGCCGTGACGCGCGCCCAGACCTGGAGCGGCTTCGACGCCGACTTCAGCCGCAAGATGGGCGAAAAGGGTTGGATCGGCATGACGTGGCCCAAAAAATATGGTGGGCACGAGCGGAGCTTCTTCGACCGTTATGTGATGCTGGAAGAAGTGCTGGCCGCGGGCGCGCCGGTGGGCGGCCACTGGATCGGCGACCGGCAGTCGGGCCCGCTTCTGCTGAAATTCGGGACCGAAGAGCAGCGCCAGACAATCCTGCCCAAAGTGGCCAGGGGCGAATGCTTCATGTGCATCGGCATGAGCGAACCCGATTCCGGCTCCGACCTCGCCGCGACGCGCACCCGCGCCGAAAAGGTCGATGGCGGCTACAAGGTCAACGGCACGAAGCTGTGGACCTCCAATGCGCACAAGGCGCATTACATGATTGCGCTTTTCCGCACCGACAATGAAGACAAGCATGGCGGGCTGACGCAGTTCCTCGTCGATCTGACGCTGCCGGGCATTTCCATCCGCCCGATCACGGATCTTTCGGGCCATGCGCATTTCAACGAAGTGAACTTCACCGATGTTTTCGTGCCCGACGACATGCTGGTCGGCACGGAAGGCGGCGGCTGGGCGCAGGTGACGGCGGAACTCGCCTTCGAGCGGTCAGGTCCCGAACGCTATCTGTCCAGCTTCATCCTGATGGTGGAACTCATCCGCGAGCTTGAAAAGCAGAAGGGCGAAAAGGGCGCCGCCGAAATCGGCCGTCTCGTCGCGCATCTGACGACGCTGCGCCAGATGTCGCTCTCGGTGGCGGGCATGCTGGAGCAGGGCGAGAACCCGGCGCTGGAAGCCAGCGTGGTGAAGGATCTGGGCGCCGTCTTCGAGCAGAACATGCCGGTGATCGCGCATGAGCTGACGGGGATCGAGGCGCATATCGGAACCGGCAGCGATTTCGAACAGGTGCTCGGCTATCTGACGCAGGTGACGCCGTCCTTCTCGCTCAGAGGCGGCACGCGCGAAATCCTGCGCGGCATCATTGCGCGCGGTCTGGGCCTGCGCTGAGGAGGAGAAAACAGATGAACGAATTGCAGACGATCCTCTCCGACAGCGTGAACGGCCTACTCGGCGACCGCGTGACGAAACAGCTTCTGGAAAAGGCGGAAACCGGCGACTTCCCGCAAGCGCTCTGGGACGAGGTGGAGGCAAACGGCCTGACCCGCGTGCTGGTGAGCGAAGAGGCGGGTGGCGCGGGCGGCACATGGGCCGACGCCAATGTGGTGCTGAAGGCGGCGGGCGATCATGCCGCGCCGATGCCCATTGCCGAAGCGGTGCTGGCA
>CAYSVF010000341.1:0-3450 GCA_964434415.1 uncultured Parvibaculum sp. | reverse complement strand
CCTATGGCGGTCTTGCCCATCCGCCGCTTTTCGCGCCCGCCGTGGGCCGTTATGCGCAAGGCATGATCGTGGATGTGCCGCTCCAGCTCTGGGCGCTCGATGCCGCGCCCACGCCGGACGCGCTGCGCGAGGTGCTGGAAAAGCATTATGAGGGCCGGCAGTTCGTCAGCGTCGCAAGCGCGGACGATACCGAGGCCATGAAGGGTCTCGACCCGGAAGGCCTCAACGGCACCAACCGGCTGAAGCTCTTCGTCTTCGGTAACGACAAGACGAAGCAGGCCAGGCTCGTCGCACTGCTCGACAATCTCGGCAAGGGCGCTTCCGGTCAGGCCGTGCAGTGCCTCAACATCATGACCGGCGCGGACGAGGCGCTGGGCGTAGATCTGTGATGAAACGGCAGAGACCGAAATTCATCTACGTGTTCGAGAGCTTTTGCCTGTTCTTCTCGATCCTCATCCTCTTCATCCTGATCGTGCAATTCTTCGTGCCGGACGCCGGCGGGCGGAACATGTCGGCGGTGGAGTATGTTTCTTTTCTTGCCTTGGCCGGAACACTCTATCTGACCTCCCATGCTATCCGGACCCGCAGGCGGGTCTGGTGGACCCGCATCTGGTTCGTTTGGCTTGGCCTCTTTGTTCTCCAGAACGGGATTTACTTCCTGATGCTGGCCGAAGGACATGTGCAGGGTACTTTGTCGCTTCAGATACTCAATTTCTTGGGGGGCGTTGTCTTCATGGTTGGGCTGGGCTTCATGTGGCGGAAGAACAGGGACCATTTCAACAAGGATTAGGCCCACGTGTTTCTCACGTGTCATCTCGGCGAAAGCCGGGATCCACTCGCTTTTTCCAGCTCGCCGCCTGCCGCCACTGGATTGCTTCGTCGGCTATGCCTCCTTGTAATGACGGTCTGATTTTCTCCGACTGATTTTCATCGCCCGCCCGTTTATCCCTTCACAATGGAGATTGCTGGAGGAGCGCCCATGAAAATCCGACCTTTTTATCGCCCCATCTGGGTGGGGCTGATCGTTTCGGTGCTGCTTCTGGCGGCAACCGCGTTTGCCCTTGCCGCGCCGCGGCTTGTCGGCAGCACATTCCGCATTCCCGATACGGGGCAGACGGATTGTTACGGATCCGACGCGGATACGGGCGGGACGCAGACCTGTCCGGCACCGGGCGAGCGCGGCTACGGGCAGGATGCGCAATACCGCATCAACACGCCGCACTACGTCGATAATGGCGACGGCACGGTCACCGATACGGTGACGGGCCTCATGTGGCAGAAGGGTTTCACGCGCGACGTGTCTTTCTCCGGCGCCGCGTCGGTTGCGAAAGAAGCCAACACGGGCGGCTATACGGACTGGCGCGTGCCGACCATCAAGGAGCTTTATTCCCTGATGGACGACAAGGGCACCACCGGCGGGGCGCGACCCGATAGCAGTAGCGCGCCATCCGATGCCGTACCCTTCATCGATACTTCAGTGTTCGACTTCGAATATCCGTCCACGAAACGTTACATCGATGCGCAATATCTGACGTCGACCGCCTATACGGGGCGGGCCATGCGGCAGAAGGCCTTTTTCGGCGTCAACTTCGCCGACGGCCGTATCAAGGGCTATCCGCAGCGCGGGCGTCGCGACGGCAGCGGCTGGTATCTGCGCCTCGTGCGTGGCAATCCCGCCTATGGCACAAACGATTTCCACGACAATGGCAACGGCACCGTCACCGACCGCGCGACGGGCCTTCAATGGATGAAAGCCGATAGCGGCGGCAAGGCGTTCCACGCCGTGCTTGCCGATACCTACTACAAGGACGGTCGCATGGACTGGCCGGAGGCGCTTTCCTTCTGCGAGGGGCTTTCCCTCGCCGGTCATGACGACTGGCGTCTGCCGAATGCGAAGACACTGGAGAGCATCGTCGATTACAGGCGCTCGCCGACTGCCACGCACTCCGCCGCCATCGATCCCGTCTTCGACGCCACGGAAATCACCGACGAAGCGGGCAAGCCCGACTATCCCGGCTACTGGTCCTCCACCACCCATCTCGACGGACGCGTGATGGGCGGTTCCGCCATGGTCGTCTATTTCGGCGAGGCGCTCGGCACCGGCCCCAATGGGAGGCAAATGGGGGGCTCGCGCCCGGGCCAGCCGAATGGCGGCAATCGCATGGGTCCGCCGCCCGGCGGCGGCATGTTCGGCGGCGGCTTTGGCGACAGGTCCCCGCGCGGCAATATGGGTCCGCCTCCCGGCATGGACGGCAACCGGGGCAGCTCCTCCGCTTCGCCAGAGAATGTCATGGATGTGCATGGCGCGGGCGCGCAGCGCAGCGACCCCAAGACGGGCGATCCGGATAGCTATCCCGTATACGGCCACGGGCCGCAGGGTGATATTCAGCGCGTTTACAATTACGTCCGCTGCGTGCGGTCCGCAGGCTGACGGATCAAACCCTGAGAAGCACGACCCCCGCCGCCACGACGCAGGCCGCGATGAGCGCGCGGGGGCCGAGCCCTTCCTTCAGGACGAGGCCGGATATCAGCGCGGCGAAAACGACGCTGGTTTCGCGCAAGGCCGAGACGGGCCCCAGCGGGGCGGATTTCATCGCCCAGATCACGATCCCATAGGCGAGCATGGACATCGCCGCGCCGCCCATCCCGGCCAGTGCCACATTGCGCGAGGCGAATATCTTCGCAGGCCCCCGGCGGATGAAGGCAATCGCCGCGACGGGAAGCCCGTGCAGCAGGAAGAGCCAGACCACGTAGGATTCGGGCGTCGCCGCGGTGCGCCCGCCAATGCCGTCGACCACCGAATAGCTCGCAATGGCAAGGCCGGTGCCGAGCGCATAGGTGATGCCGCGCAGGTCGCGGGGCTCCGCTTCTCCGTCGGGGCGCCTGCGCCAGGCGAGGCTCACAATGCCTGCGATGATGAGGCCGATGGCGAGCGTCGCATGCGGCGCCAGCGCTTCGCCCATGGCAAAGCCCGCCATGGTCACCAGGGCGGGCGCAAAGCCGCGCGCCAGCGGATAGACCTGCCCGAAATCGCCATGCTCATAGGCGCTGATCAGCAGCAGCATATAGGTGGTGTGAATGCAGACCGCGACGGCGAGGATCCGCGCGACCTCCCATGAGGGCGGCTCCACGAAGAAGGCGAGGGGCAGGGCGATCAGGCTGGTCGTGCCCGCGATCCAGCCCATCATCACCATCCGGTCGCCCGTGGATTTCACCATGGCGTTCCAGCAGGCATGCAGTATCGCGGCGAGAAGGACGAGGGCGGTAACGCTTGCGGACAATCGGAGCTCCTGACGCCGCAAAATGGCGGCGAGGAGACCCTAGCCCGGACCACCCGTGATTCGGAGCCTGCTTTTCCGGAAAGGGCTTTGCGAATAAATCGTGTGTGACCCCGTCATGGCCCGGCTTGTCCGGGCCATCCACGTCTTTCAACGCCGCAGAGGCGTAGAT
>CAYSVF010000340.1:0-3452 GCA_964434415.1 uncultured Parvibaculum sp. | reverse complement strand
CAATCATAGACGGCTCAATGAGTTAGGTGCGATGCACGGGCGATTTCGGGGCCTCCCGAAGCCGCGCGTTCGCACCTTGTTTGTTTGTGAACTCCAGTCGCTGTCGCCCGCATCGCCGCCTGCGTTAAAAGCAACCCATATGAACTTTACCCATGTTCACCTGCTCCCGGGCACTTCCATACGACCCGGGGGAAGACCGCCGGACCCAACCGTCGGCCAGGAACAAGAAGACGATCAGGAGACTGAATACTTTGGCAGAAGCAATGAGCGCCGCGCTCAACCCCAGCCGCGAAGATTTCGCGGCCATGCTCGAGGAAAGCTTTTCCGAGAGCGAAATGCAGGAAGGCAATGTGGTCAAAGGGACCATCGTTGCCATTGAAAACGATCTTGCGATCATCGATGTCGGCCTGAAGACCGAAGGCCGCGTCCCCCTCAAGGAATTCAGCACCGCCGGCAAGCCGGCCGACCTTTCCGTCGGCAGCGAAGTCGAGGTGTATCTGGAGCGCATCGAAAACGCGATGGGCGAAGCCGTGCTCAGCCGCGAAAAGGCGAAGCGCGAAGAAAGCTGGATCCGCCTGGAAGTCGCGTTCGAAAAGAACGAGCGCGTGGAAGGTCAGATCTTCGGCCGCGTGAAGGGCGGCTTCACGGTCGACCTCGACGGCGCCGTGGCGTTCCTTCCCGGTTCGCAGGTGGACATCCGCCCCGTGCGCGACGTCACCCCGCTGATGAACATTCCGCAGCCTTTCCAGATCCTCAAGATGGACAAGCGCCGCGGCAATATCGTCGTCTCGCGCCGTGCCGTTCTTGAAGAGACGCGCGCGGAACAGCGTCAGGAACTGGTCGAGAACCTCAAGGAAGGCCAGGTGCTGGAAGGCGTCGTCAAGAACATCACCGATTACGGCGCGTTCGTCGATCTCGGCGGTGTGGACGGCCTGCTGCACGTCACCGACATTGCGTGGCGCCGCGTCAACCATCCGACCGAGGTTCTCTCCATCGGCCAGACCGTGAAGGTCCAGGTCATCAAGGTGAACCACGACACGCAGCGCATCTCGCTGGGCATGAAGCAGCTCGAGGCGGATCCGTGGGAAGGCGTCGAAGCCAAGTACCCGGTACAGGCCAAGTTCAAGGGCCGCGTGACCAACATCACCGATTACGGCGCCTTCGTGGAGCTGGAGCCGGGTGTGGAAGGTCTCGTCCATGTCTCCGAAATGAGCTGGACCAAGAAGAACGTCCATCCGGGCAAGATCGTTTCCACCTCGCAGGAAGTGGAAGTGATGGTGCTGGAAGTCGATCCGGTGAAGCGCCGCATCTCGCTTGGTCTCAAGCAGTGCATGGACAATCCGTGGACGACCTTTGCCGATCGCTATCCGCCCGGCACCGAGGTCGAAGGCGAGATCAAGAACATCACCGAATTCGGTCTCTTCATCGGCCTCGAAGCCGATGTGGACGGCATGGTGCACATGTCCGACCTCGACTGGAACAAGTCTGGCGAAGAAGCCATGGCCGAATACCAGAAGGGCCAGGTGGTGAAGGCCGTCGTTCTCGATGTCGACACCGAGAAGGAACGCATCTCGCTCGGCATCAAGCAGCTTGGCGGCGACCCGCTGGAATCGCTCGGCGATCTCCGCAAGGGTTCGGTCGTCACCTGCACCGTGACCGAAGTTCAGGATAACGGTATCGAGGTTTCCGTTGGCGAAGAGGGCGTGACCGCCTTTATCCGCCGCGCGGAACTGGCACGCGACCGTGCCGACCAGCGTCCGGACCGCTTCGCGGTGGGCGACAAGCTCGATGCCCGCATCACGCAGTTCGACAAGACCTCCCGCCGCATGCAGCTCTCCGTCAAGGCGCTGGAAATTGCGGAAGAGAAGGAAGCCGTCGAACAGTATGGTTCGTCGGACTCCGGTGCCTCGCTCGGCGATATTCTGGGTGCGGCGCTCAAGGCGCAGGACAAGGACGACTAATAAGGTCTTCCTTTTCCGGACAGGAAACGATTGCCGGGGCGACACCGCAGATTTTGCGGGGTAAGCTCCGGCATATTTCCGAACTGTCCGGAGGCATAACGTGTCGATCGACGCGGACCAAATTACGGACAGGCGGCGCTTGAAGCGCCGCCTTTCTCTTTGGCGGATCGCCGCCATCGTCGCGATCGCCGTCGCCCTTATCGCGACTTCGCTGCAATCGGGCCTCTTTCCGCCGTCCGAGCAGATCGCCCGCATCCGGCTCGAAGGCGTGATCGCGGACGACCACGCCCTTATCGACCTGCTGCACAAGGTGCGCGACGACAAGAGCGTGAAGGCCGTCATCCTCTATATCAACTCGCCCGGCGGAACGGCCTCCGGCGCCGAGGCGATCTACGAAAATGTACGCAGCATTGCCGCCAAAAAGCCCGTCGTCGCGGTGCTCGGCACGGTTGCGGCATCGGGCGGCTATATCGCGGCGCTGTCGGCGGACCACATCGTGGCGCGCGGCAACACGATCACCGGCTCCATCGGCGTCATCTTCCAGTGGACGCAATTGAAAGAGCTGATGGGCAAGCTCGGCATCGAGATGCGCGAAGTGAAATCCGCGCCGCTGAAAGCGGAGCCCAATCCATTCACCGACACGAGCCCGGAGGCGCTGAAGGCGACGGAAGCGCTCATCCAGAGTTCCTATCGATGGTTCCTCGGGCTGGTGCAGGAACGGCGCGGCTTCGACGAGGCGACCACGCGGAAACTGGGCGACGGACGCGTCTATACCGGTTTCCAGGCGGTGGAAAACGGGCTCATCGACGAAGTCGGCGGCGAGCAGACGGCGCTCACCTGGCTGCGCAAGGAGCGTCAGGTCAGCGACAGGCTGCCGGTGCGCGACTGGACGCCCGCGGAAGACGAATTCGGCATCACCGATCTGGTGGGCAAGGCCATGGCGCGGGCGGCCCTCTCCACAATGGAGGGTCTGGGCGAAAAAACACTGCACACAAAAAGACTTACACTTGACGGTCTGACCAGCCTTTGGCACCCTGAGGCCCATTGAGCCATGCATGGGCGGTGCCGACACGGCTTCAGGCGGCTCCCCGCCGGGAAGGAACGGATGCGCAGAGGACGGACGAAGAAGAATGATCAAATCTGAGCTCGTTGCCCGTCTGGCGCAGGCCAACCCCCATCTCTATCAGCGCGACGTCGAACGCATCGTCAGCACGATCTTCGACGAAATCAGCGCCGCGCTTGCCCGGGGCGACCGGGTGGAGCTGCGCGGCTTCGGCGCCTTTTCCGTGAAGGCCCGGCCTGCCCGAACGGGACGCAATCCGCGGACCGGCGAGCCGGTGCATGTGGAAGAGAAGTTCGTTCCCTTCTTCAAGACGGGCAAGGAGCTGCGCGAACGCCTGAATGACGGCGAAGCGGGCGACGACGACTCGGATGACGACAGCGAAGATTGATATCCGCGCTGACGCCTGCCTTTCTTTACCGGGACAAGTC
>CAYSVF010000339.1:0-3454 GCA_964434415.1 uncultured Parvibaculum sp. | reverse complement strand
GTCGGGTCCGCATCGCATAACCGGATCAACCTGCTTGCCGGGCGGCGCTCTCCCCGGCATCCGGCCAGCTTCGAAATCATCCTGGATACCGAAGGGCGCCGCGGCATTGCCGTCCCCATCGTCAATCTCACCACATCCGCCGAGGGCCTTGCGCTCTCCCCGCCTCGCAGCGCGTTCGAGCACAATGAAGAGATCGACATGATCCTGTGCGAAATCGACCGCGCCCGCGATGTCACGGAAAACGCCGCCGCGGCCCTGGCCGACCACGCCTCGCTTGTAGCCGAGCGCATCGAGACCCTGCGCCGCGAAGCCGGCGAACGGAACATCGATTCCAGCGTCCCGACCGGTGCCGATACGCCGGAAGACGAATTGCAGATCGGCGACGATGGCGAGATCGCATTGAGCGAAACGCCGCGCGCGCCCGATGCGATGGACGAAAACATGAGCGCCGTCGAAGACAAGCTGCAGGCGCTGGCCGAACGGCTGAACCGGCGCGTCAGCGAAGCCGCGGAACTCGCAGCGCAACATCAGGATAATGATGCCGACGATGACGAGGACGCCGGCGAAACGCTGATCCTCGATAACGAGCTTCTGCCCGCCCCTTCCGATCCATATGACGCCGATCCCGACGAACGGGACTGAGCGTTTCATCCTCGCCTCGCCGATCCCGACGAACGGGACTGAGCGTTTCATCCTCGCCTCCCCGCTCCCGCCGTCCAGGAGCAGATCCCGATCCGGCAGGTGTTTCCACCTCGCCGGAAAACGGTCTAGGCTGCGCGCAAGAAAACACATCGGGAGCGCGTAGATATGAGCGAGCAGACAAGTCTGTCCAATGACGACCAGATCGAATACTGGAACGGCCGCAACGGCGAAAAATGGGTCGCCAATCAGGCGCGTATGGACCGTGTTCTGGCGCCTTACTCTCGGGCAGTGATCGAAACCCTCGCACCGGCGAAAGGCGAGCGTGCGATCGATATCGGCTGCGGTTGCGGCGTGACCACGCGCGCCATCGCCGAACGCACCGGTAAGGAAGGCCTGGCGCTCGGCGTCGACGTCTCCCGCCCCATGATCGAACATGCGCGCGCATTGGCGGCGGCGGAAAACAATCCTGCCGAATTCCTGCTCGCCGACGCATCCAGCCACGTCTTCGACGGTCCCGGTTTCGACATGCTGGCCTCGCGTTTCGGCGTGATGTTCTTTGCCGATCCCGACGCCGCCTTCGCCCATCTTCACGGCACGATGAAGCCGGGCGGAAGGCTGGCCTTCGTCTGCTGGCGTCCGCTGACCGAAAACAGCTGGTTTCATGTCCCGCTCTTTGCCGCCCTCGAACATGTCGAAGCCCCTGAACCGCCCGCGCCCGGCGCGCCGGGCCCCTTCGCCTTTCAGGACAAGGACCGCGTGGACGCCATCCTGAGCGGCGCGGGCTTCGGCGACATCTCCATCGATCCGCTGGATGTGGAAATGACGATGGGCCGGACCGACAGCGACGCAGGCGACGCGGTAGAGGATGCGCTTTACCAATCGCTCGAGATCGGCCCCTTCTCGCGCCTCTTTGCCGACCTGGACGACACCGCCCGCGAAAAGGCCATAGGCGCCGTGCGCAAGGCGCTGGCGGCCCACAATACCGACCGCGGCGTGGTGCTGAGCGGGTCGGTCTGGCTCGTCACCGCCAACGCCTGACCGGGGATATGTAAACGAAGGGGTAACTTTACGTCCGGCCTTTGTTAACCAATCCGTTCTATCGTCGCACTGTTGAAGCTGACGTATTCGCGAGGGCACCGGTAACCGCCGGAACGCGATACGGCACTGCGCAGGTGGGGTATGACGGCACAATCCTTGTTCGAGCCAATCAGCATATTGGTGGTGGATGACAGCGCCTATATGCGGCAATTGCTGATGGGGCTTCTGAATGCGCTCGAGGTCGGGAAAACATTTCTCGGCGCGAATGGCGAAGAGGGGCTGGACCTCTACCGACGCCACCGGCCGGACGTCGTCATTACCGATGCCGCCATGGAACCGGGCGACGGCTTCGATCTGGTCAAGCGGCTGCGCGCCATCGACTGCGCGGAGCTGAGCACCGCACCGATTATCATGGTCTCGGGCCACACCGATGTCGCATCCGTTGAAAAGGCACGCGATGCCGGCATCACCGCGTTCCTCTCCAAACCCATCTCCGCGGCGACACTCTATCGGCGGCTTGCCGAAGTCGTTTGCTATCCCCGCGCCTTCATCGAAACCGATACCTATCGCGGCCCGGACCGCCGACGCCGCGAGGCGCCCTTCGAGGGTGTGGACCGGCGGCAGGCAGCCGCCCCGCAGGTCACCTTGCTCTAGGAAGTCCGGATATGCTGGAGAACGATCCCATCGAGGCATCGCAAAAGGGCGAGACGCGCATCCTGAAAGTGCCTTCGGTCGCCAAACGCAAGCTGGGCCACGACGTCACCGACCCCGTGCGTCTCGATCCGCGCGTGCTGGAAAAGATGCAGGACACGATCAAGAGC
Source organism: uncultured Parvibaculum sp. (assembly GCA_964434415.1). GTDB lineage: Bacteria > Pseudomonadota > Alphaproteobacteria > Parvibaculales > Parvibaculaceae > Parvibaculum. The sequence goes on along the minus strand of CAYSVF010000339.1, from coordinate 953 downwards.
CTGGAATCGAAATATGCCGAGGCTCTTTCCGAGCAGGTAGCGCGCCTGATCGAATTGTCCGACCCGGCCGCCAACGGCGATACCCGCTCCGCGGCCGACCTATACACCATAGCCCATGACATTCGCGGTCTCGCCGGTACCTTCGGGCGCCCGCTGGTCGGCCGCTTTGCCAATCTGCTCTGCGCCTATATCGAGGGGCACGACACTATCGGGCCGCTGGAAAACAGCATCATCCGCTTTCACGTGGAAGCGATCCGCGAAGCGCTGAGGAACCCGGACAGCGATCCCAACCTTGCCTCCGAAACGCTGCGCGCCCTCGAAAACCTGATCATGGCGACGATGAACCAGACCAGGCTCGCCGCGGGATGACGGAAAGCGTATCCGACCTCTTCGCCCGGCTGAAAATTCTCGTCGTCGAAGACAGCAGCGAAATGCGGCGCCTTGTCGTGGCGCTTCTGGAAAGCATGGGCATCGGCGAAATCGTCGAGGCGCACGACGGCCGATCCGGACTTGCCGCCTTCAACGCCCACGCCCCCGATCTCGTCATCACCGACGGTGCCATGGCCCCGATGAACGGCTATGAGATGACGCGCCGTATCCGCAATGCATGCGCCCCCTCCGATGCGAAACCGGCTGTGCCGATTCTGATGATCTCCGGCCATCTCGGTCAGGCGACCGTCGACCAGGCGCGCATCGACGGCGTCACCGACTATCTGGCCAAACCGCTCACCGCGGAGCTGCTCTACGATCGCGTTCTGGCGGCGCTGACCGACGAGCACACCATTCTGGCCAAAAAGGGCTATGTCGGCCCCCCGCCCCGGCGGTCGCTGACCGTCCACAAGGCGGAAGACGACGAATTGCGGGCCGCGGCTAGCCGGTCGCCTCGCCGAGAAACCGCCCGATCATCGGATTGATGATCTCCGGCGCTTCCCAGAAGGGCGTGTGGCCGAGAC
>CAYSVF010000338.1:0-3480 GCA_964434415.1 uncultured Parvibaculum sp. | reverse complement strand
CCTGGGAGGGGCCGCTCGGATCCCTCGCCGCGCTCGCCAACCTGGACGGACAGAAAATCGACGGCGCGACCGATGTCCTGCTGACAATCGGCGGCGACATATCCGCGCCTCTCGTCAACGGAACGGTGGATATCACCGATGGCCGGTTCGAGAACATTTCGACGGGCACGGTGCTGCGCGACATGCGCTTCCATATGGAAGCGCAGAACAGCCGCGCCTTCACGTTCCGGCTGGATGCCGATGACGGCGGCAAGGGCCGCATGAAAGCGGAAGGCAACCTCACCCTCGGCAAGGATGCGAAGACGCCTCTCCTGGTGAAGCTCAATTTCGACAAGGCCCATCTGGTCCGGCAGGCCGAAGCGGATGCCGCGGTCAGCGGCGACCTCACCATTGAGGCTAAATCGCTGCCGCCCACGCCAGAGGCGCCATTGTCCGTCAGCGGCAAGCTCACCACCGATCTTGCGCAATACCGCATTCCGCAAAGCCTGCCCGCCAGCGTGCCAGAAATTCAGGTGACGGAGATCAACGCGCCCGCGGGCATCGTCCAGCGGGAAAAGGAAGAGGCCCCCCTTCCCACCTCCCTCGACCTGACGGCAGAAATCGGCCAGCCCGCGCTGGTGACGGGACGCGGCGTCAATGCCTTGTGGCAGGGATCGCTTCACGTGTCCGGCACGGCCGACGCCCCGCGGATTTCGGGGTCGCTGACCAGCCTGCGCGGCACGCTGGATTTTGCAGGCAAGACCTTCACGCTGAAGAAAGGCGTTCTCACCTTCTACGAACGCAACCCGCCGAACCCGACCCTCGATGTCGCGCTCGGCTATCAGCGAAACGATTTCGAGGCCACGATCAGGGTGACGGGACAAGCTTCCGCCCCCGAGATCGAGCTCTCTTCTCCTTCCGGGCTGCCGGAAGACGAAGTCATTTCGCGCATCCTGTTCGACAAACAGGTCGGCGAATTGTCGGCATTCGAGGCGGCGCAGCTCGCAGCGACGGCGGCGGAACTTTCAGGCGTCACGGGCGGCGGCGGGCTGAGCGTGCTCGGCCAGATTCAGCAGCAGCTCGGCCTCGACGTGTTGCGCGTGAACCAGGGCGCCTCCGGCCAGACAACGGTGTCGGCGGGCAAGTATATCGACAAGGGAATCTATGTCGGGGTCGAGCAAGGCGCGCTGGCCAGCGATTCCTCGGTCAAGGTCGAGATCGACGTGACCGACAATATCAGCGTCGAAACCTCGGTGGGGCAGGACGCCAGCGGCGGCGCGGGCATCAACTGGAAATGGGACTACTGATCCGCCCGCTAAAAGCGTGCGGTCAGTAGCGTCCCATCGAATCGCCCGAGGGGTTCACGCTGTTCGGCTCGGTGCCGCCCGCGGAAAAATCGAGAATGCGCTGAAGCTGCTCCTTGTCTTCCTGCTGCTTCCTGCGGCGCTCTTTCTCATACTGCTCTGCATACATTTCCGCATCATGCTGCTTTTTCGTGTCGTATTGCGGATCCTGCTCGGAGCGATAATTGACGGGCGGGGTGTCCGGCTCGTCGGTGACCTTGTAGACGGTATCCCCGTTGGGCGCGGTTTCCTTTTCCTGCGCCCGGGACGGCGTGGAGATCGTCGCGGCCAGCAACATGACGGAGATCGCCACGGCGGAAGCGACCAGAAGCCCCTTCGTCCGTTTCTCATTCAGATCTGCCGCAATAGAGAAATTCTGCGCCATAACGGGCTCTCCCTGCTTCAACGTCACCGGCGCGGACCGCGCCATGAATAATCGCAACCACTATAACGCCGGCGCACGCTTTCGCACGCAGCCAATGTGAGAGAGTTTCTCCGCTGAGGTTTTATTCTTAACGCTTTGCGAACGGCTATGGCGCACGCGCCACACTTCCCTACAGGTGGATTTACCAGCGAAAGGTGAACTGGGCCGCCATGCCATAGGCAGGGCCTGCCGAGGCCACATGCCCCGGTTGCAGCGCCGCAAAGCCGTTAAGCGTCAGGAATGCCGCCTTTCCCCAGACGATTTCCGGCAGGGGGGTCGCGTAGGCCAGCTCGAAATCAAGCTCCCGGCCATCCGGCTCCATGCCGACCGCCTGATGACGCCGGATGATGTTGCCGGCCATATCGCGGCCTACCGGCAGCCAGATATTGGCGGTCGCCTTGTCGGCGCGCAGCGGCTGTGCCACACGGAAACCGAGCCGGTCGCCCTCGCGCCAGCCCGCCGGGCCGGAGAGGGTGAACGACATGGCACTGCCATCGACATTGCGCAGCGGCAGACCATTGCCGAGTGTGCCCTCGGTCAGACGCGCGCGGGTGTAAGTCGCGGCAAGAGCCCAGTCCGCGCCCGCGTCATAGCGCAGGCTTGCGGTCGCAAATCCGGTACGCCCGCCCGCGCCTGCGAAGACGCCCTGGCCGAAGGCGCCCAGCAGACTGCCGTCCTCGTTCAGAAGGCTGCCTGAAAGGCCCCATTCGACCGGCCCGGTCTTCACCGCCATGGAAGACTGCATGAGGTCGCTCCGACCACGGATGTTTCGCCCCGCCGCATAGCTTGCCGTCATGCGCAGGCCGTCGCTACGCCAGCCCAGTGCAAGCCCCGACACGCCGTCACCCATGAACGCGCCTTGCGGCGTCGCGGCAGAACTTGTGGAGAGGAAAAGAGAGCGGCCATTGCCCGCGGCGGGCTCCAGCTCCGGCATCGCGACCAGGCTTGCCACGCCCGCATGGCGCATGGACATCGCAAATGTATTGCCGGACAGCGCGACCGCATAGGCGGCCGAAACGTGGCGCGCCGCCACGCCGCTGCCAAAGGCGAGCGAGGCGCCCTTTTCCGGATACCAGTTGTCGAGCAGGGCCCCGATACCCGCGCCGGACGCACGGCCTTCCACCCCTGTGAAGCTGTCGAAGAGGCTCGCCTGCCGCGTGACGAAGGTGTCGAGCGGCACGGTATAGGCGCGGCGATAGGCATCGAGCAGGATGGTGTGCCCGCCCTTGAAGCCACCCAGCACGCCGCCCGTGGCCACGGTCGCGCCGGAAAGCGGCGCGGTGACGGCATCCACCGTGTTACCCACCGTCATGACCAAAGGAGCGACGGGGTTCATCGCCGTGGTGAGATTGACGAGACCGGAGCCGTAAACGGCATCGACGCCCGGCGCCCCGAGATCGTCCGCCGTCTGCTTGATCAGCGCCACAAGCTGCGGTCCCGTCAGGAAGGGATAGGCATTGGCAAGCACGGCAAGCGCACCGCTGACCACCGGCGTCGCCGCGCTGGTGCCGGAAAAATAGACATATCCACCGTCCTTCGCGGCGGTAATCAACCGCACCCCCGGCGCCACGACGAAATAGTCGCCATAGCTTCCCGCGCGGTTGGAGAAGCTTGCAATGGCGTTGGAGCCATCCACCGCGCCGACGATCAGCATGGAGGGACCGATACCGGGGTCGGTCACGGCCAGCGCCGTCGATGCCGCTTCGAGCTCGGCGTCGGCCTCGGCGACACCGG
>CAYSVF010000337.1:0-3488 GCA_964434415.1 uncultured Parvibaculum sp. | reverse complement strand
GCATCGGGGTTCCAGCCCGCGCCCGCCAATGCGCGCAACAGGTCTTTCGCATGCAGCACGCCGACGATGTTTTCCGGTTCGTCGCGCCAGAGCGGAATGCGCGTATGCGGGCTCGCCAGCACATGGGAGATGATTTCGGTGTTGGGGGTCGATGCATCGATCATGGTCATGTTCTTGCGGTGAACCATGATGTCGCTCACCTCCAGATCGCGCAGATCCAGAATGCCGCCCAGCATGTCGCGATCGCCCTTCACCACACCGCCTTCGCGGTGGTGCAGGTTGATGGCGCCGCGAATTTCCTCATGCGGCGAGAGCACGTGGTCGGTGCCGCTGACATCGACGCCCATGAGACGCAGCGTCTGGCGCACGATGAACTGCACCGCACCTGTCACGGGCGCAAAGAGCGCGGTCACGACCCGCACGACGGGCGCTACCGCCAGCGCGAACCTGTCGGTATTGGTGATGGCGTAGGTCTTGGGCAGCACTTCGGCGAAGATCAGCACGACCGCCGTCATCACCAGCGTTGCATAGACGACGCCCGCATCGCCGAAAATCGCAAGAAAGACGCTTGTCGCCAGCGCGGAGGCGAGGATGTTCACGAGGTTGTTGCCCAGCAACAACGCACCGAGCAGGCGCTCGCGGTCTTCCGTCAGCGACAGCACGATCTTGGCGCGTTTGACCTTTTCCTCGCCCAGATGATGCATGCGCGCGCGCGAAGCGGCGGTCAGCGCGGTTTCGGATCCGGAAAAGAAGGCGGAGAAGACAATCAGCACGAAGATGGCGAAAACCATCATCCCCAGCCCGAAAGACAAGATCATCAGGCGGCCTCTCGCTCTCCCAGCAACGCTTTCAGGGTGCCCCGGTCTGCGTCGCGTGTGATGAAGGCTTCGCCGATGCCGCGCACGAGAATGAAGGTCAGCTTGCCGTCGACGACTTTCTTGTCCTGTCCCATCAATGCGATGAGACCCTCGGCATCGGGGAGCGGGCCGGGTATGTCCGCGAGCGAACAGGGCAGGCCTGCGCGCTCCAGATGACGGTGAACCCGCACGGCGTCCTGTGAGGGGCAAAGGCCCAGCCGGGCCGAATAGTCGAAGGCGAGCGCCATGCCGACGGCGACGCCCTCACCATGGACGAGCTTGCTGGAAAACCCGGTCGCCGCTTCCAGCGCATGGCCGAATGTATGGCCCAGATTGAGCAGGGCGCGGACGTTGCTTTCGCGCTCATCCGCCGCGACGATGGCGGCCTTGGCTTCGCAGCTCTTGACGATGGCGTAGCTGCGCGCCGCATCGTCGCCCGCCTTGATGGCGTCGAGATTGGTTTCGAGCCAGTCGAAGAAATCGCGGTCGTTGATCAGCCCGTATTTCACGACCTCCGCATAGCCGGCGAGAAAGTCGCGCATGGGGAGCGTCTTCAGGGCGTCGGTATCGGCGAGAACGAGGCGCGGCTGATGGAAGGCGCCGGCGAGGTTCTTGCCCTGTCTGGTATTGATGCCCGTCTTGCCGCCGACGGAGCTGTCCACCTGCGACAGCAGCGTGGTCGGGATCTGGGCGAAGTCGACGCCGCGTCGCACGATGGAGGCGGCAAAGCCGGTGAGGTCGCCGATCACGCCGCCGCCCAGCGCGATGACGAGATCGCCGCGCTCGACGCCCGTTTCGAGCAGCCATTCGGTCAGCTTTTCGAGCTGGGCAAAGGATTTGGTGCTCTCGCCCGCGGGCAGCACGATTTCGTCATGCGCAATGCCGTGTTCGTCCAGCGAGGCGGCGAGGGCGGGCAGATGGTGCCTTGCCACGGTCTCGTCGGTGACGATGGCGACGCGCGCGCGGCGCAGCAGCGGTTCAAGATATTTGCCCGCCTGCGCAATGAGCCCCGGCCCGACATGAATGTCGTAGCCGCGCTCGCCGAGTTCGACCCTTACGGTTCTCATTTCTCTCACTTCGCCGGTCATGTCTTCGTCTCGCGATACTCGTCCAGCGCCGCGACGATGGCATCGACCACGACTTCATGAGGACCTTCGCGGCTTTCCACGGTGATGTCCGCGCCCGCATAGACGGGGTAGCGCTCGCCCATCAGTTTTTCCATGGTGGCGCGCGGGTCCGCGGTCTTGAGGAGCGGACGGTTACCCCGTTTCGAGACGCGCTTCATCAGCACGTCGATATCGGCCTTGAGCCAGACGGAAATGCCCTTGTCCATGATTTCGGCACGGGTTTCGGGGTCCATGAAGGCCCCGCCGCCCGTGGCGAGCACCTGGGGGCCGTCTTCCAGCAGGCGGGCGATGACGCGCCTTTCGCCCTCGCGAAATACCTGTTCGCCCCGGAGCTTGAAAATCTCCGGAATGGATTCGCCTGCCGCCTTTTCGATTTCCGCGTCGGCATCCACGAAATCGAGCCCGAGGCGGTTGGCAAGGCGGCGGCCCACCGTGGTCTTGCCCGCGCCCATCAGGCCCACAAGGACAATGGCGCGGCGGTCAAGCGGCAGCGGGGCGTCGCCGTTTTGGGCCGCCCCGTCGCGTGATCTTACCTGACTTTCGCTCTCGGCCATTTCCCTGCCATTAACCCTGAATTGCTTTAGCGGCGCCGCCATCCGGCTCATTTAAAGTGCCGGATCGGGCCTTAACGAACCGATATTAGCCGATTGATACCATGGATGCAGGCCCGCCGAGGGTAGATAGGCATTCAACGGTCATGCGTCACGCCTAAATTTTGCCGCAAGGGACCTCTAGGCACGTATCCTGGAGAGACCGGTCGAAAAACAAACAAGCGAAAAACCGGTGGACCGCCGCAGACAAAAGGCGTGCAGCGCCGGACATATCAGACGAGGTTAGCAGCAATGAGTCGCACCGCCTTTCCGCTGATCGGAATCATTGTCGTGGTCGCGGCTATTGGAGCCGGGATCGTCTATCTCGGACAGGCAGTCCATCCGCAGGTCCAGACCGTGGAAAAGGTCATCCCCGATGGCAACATGCCGCGATAAGCAGCCAGAGGCGTCACGCCGATCGGAGACCCGCCGCGCCGTCGCGCTGGGAGGCGCTTTCGTGTGCCTGGCCGTTTTCGGCGCGTCGCAGGCCCTCGCCGCCGCCGATGCCTATTCGGGGCCGCGCAGCATCGTGCCGCCCGGGTTCGGCGCTTCCGGCGGATCGACGGCGCCGACCGAGGCGGGCAGGACAGGGCTTGGCGACGGCGGCGATGCCGGCGCAGATATCGAAGGCAGCGCGGGCCGGACGGCCCCGGCGCAGCTTTTTCCGTCCGGCAGCGCGGCGACTGACGAACCCGCCGTGCGGGTCATCCGCTCCGCCCCCGGCGCCTCTGGGGCGAGTATCCAGGTCGGGCGCCTGTCGCGCGTGGATGCCTCCACCGCCTCGCTGATCGGGCCGGAAAGCGGCAATCTCGGCAGCGATATGTGGGACAATTCCCGCCGTGGCGACATCGAACAATTGCTGGCCGATTTGCCGCCGGTTCAGGGATCGCCCGTGCTGATCAATCTGAGGCAGA
>CAYSVF010000336.1:0-3488 GCA_964434415.1 uncultured Parvibaculum sp. | reverse complement strand
GCTCCGGCGTTGACTTCCGCCCCCTCTTTCGCTTATACACCGCGCCAACCAGCCGTTTGGCGGCAACGCCTGCGGCTCTTGTTGTTCATGGCCCATCTCAAGACCCGATGACGGCCCTACCGTCTGACGGGGACGACAGCGCCGGCCCCGGTTTCGGGACTGGCCGCGGCGGCCCCGGGGAGCCCCTTTTTCGGGGATTTCCATCAGATATGCCGGAGAAGAAACGTGAAACGCACTTATCAACCGAGCAAGCTCGTCCGCAAGCGCCGTCACGGTTTCCGTGCGCGCAAGGCCACGATCGGCGGCCGCAAGGTGCTGGCCGCCCGTCGCGCGAAGGGGCGCAAGCGGCTTTCCGCTTGAACCGACAGCGGTGACGAGCGTCGTTGCGCCATTTCAGGGGATTTCGTCTCCGAAGGCGCCTATGGACGCCAAGATGGATCGTCTCAGACGCCGCCGCGAGTTTCTGACTGCTGCGAGAGGCCGTAAATGGGCCGCGCCGGGCCTTGTCCTGCAGGCGCATAAGCGCGGCGATACCGACCCGCTTCGGGTCGGCTACACAGTGACCAAGAAGGTGGGCACAGCCGTGACGCGCAACCGGGCAAAGCGACGATTGCGCGCGGCAGCTGCCGAAATCCTTCCTTCCCTTGGAAAACCCGGTTACGACTACGTCCTGATCGGCCGGACGGGAACGCTGACGCGCGCCTGGCCCGACCTTCTGGAGGATTTGCGCGCGGCACTTGCCCGCGTCCATTCGGCGCGCCGCTCCGTATCGCCGCAAGGCGGCAAGGCGGACAAGCAGCGCCCAGCCAAAAACGTGGAAAAGTAGGAAGCCTGCCGTATGGGTGACAACCGCAATTTCATCATCGCGATCGCGCTTTCTGTGCTCGTTTTCGTCGGATGGCAGTACTTCTTCATCAATCCGAAGATGGAAGCCGAAAAGGCCCAGAAGGCCGCCCAACAGGCTGCGCAGACCCAGCAGACCGATGGCGCCGCGCAGAGCGATGGACATGCCCGCCCGCCTGCAATTGACGGCGCCGCGCCGCGCTCGCCTGCCTCCTCCGCCCTCAGCGCGGAAACGGTTGCTGCGCAGGGTCCTCGCATCAAGGTCAGCTCCGACAAGCTCGACGGCTCGATTTCGCTGAGCGGCGTGCGCTTCGACGATCTGAAGCTGCGCAACTATCACACCGGCATCAAAGACGACACGCCGGAAGTCCGGCTGTTCTCGCCGGTGGGCACCGAACACCCCTATTTCTCCGAATTCGGCTGGATCGCGCCGCCCAATTCCGGCATCGCCACGCCCAATGCCAAAACGATCTGGACCGTGAACGGCAACGACACGCTGACGCCCACCACGCCGGTCGATCTCGTCTGGAACAACGGCAAGGGCCTCGTCTTCCATCGCGAGATTTCGCTGGACGACGAATATCTCTTCACGATCAAGGACAGCGTGGAGAACAAGACCGGGTCGTCGGTCACCCTCTACCCCTATGGCCTCATCTCTCGCAACGGGCAGCCGGCCGGGCGCAAGATATATCTCCTTCATGAAGGCCTGATCGGCGCTCTCGACAGCGAAGGTCTTCTGGAAATCAACTATGACGACGTGAAAGACGAACCGGCCCAGACCTACAAGGCGACTGACGGCTGGCTCGGCATCACCGACAAATACTGGGCCGCGGCACTGATCCCCCAGAAGGACCGCAGCTTCGATGCGCGGTTCAGCGAGGCGCCGGGCAAGGCTAAGGAAATCTACCAGGCCGATTTCCGCTATGACGCCGTCACCGTCCCCGCCTCGGCCACGCAGACCATCACCAACCAGCTCTTTGCGGGCGCCAAGGTGGTGAATGTGGTCGACGGTTACCGCGACCAGGGCATCTACAAGTTCGACCTGATGATCGACTGGGGCTGGTTCTGGTTCCTGACCAAGCCGATGTTCCAGGCGCTGCACTTCTTTGCCAACATCGTCGGCAATTTCGGCGTTGCGATCCTGATCGTGACCGTGCTCGTGAAACTCGCCTTCTTCCCGCTCGCCAACCGCTCCTATGTGGTGATGAGCAAGATGAAGATGCTGCAGCCCAAGATGAAGGAACTGCAGGAGCGCTACGCCGACGACAAGATGAAGCAGCAGCAGGAGATCATGGAGCTCTACAAGAAGGAGCAGGTGAACCCGCTGGCCGGCTGCCTGCCCATTCTGATCCAAATCCCCGTCTTCTTCTCGCTTTACAAGGTGCTCTACGTCACCATCGAAATGCGGCATGCGCCGTTCTTCGGCTGGATTCACGACCTGTCGGCGCCCGACCCGACGACGGTCTTCAACCTGTTCGGCCTGATCCCCTGGACGCCGCCTTCCATGCTGATGATCGGCGCCTGGCCGCTGATCATGGGCGTGACCATGTTCATGCAGCAGCGCATGAACCCGGCGCCCGCAGATCCGATCCAGCAGCAGATATTCACCTGGATGCCCGTCATCTTCACCGTGATGCTCGCGGGCTTCCCGGCCGGTCTCGTCATCTACTGGGCATGGAACAACTCCCTGTCCGTGCTGCAGCAGGGCGTCATCATGAAGCGGCAGGGTGTGAAGATCGAAATCTTCAGCAATCTCGGCTTCGACCGCCTGTTCGGCGGCTCCGGCAAGAGCTGATCTCATGACAGCTGAAGGCGGCGAGACGGAGGACGGAGCGGGCGCCGATGCGCTCGAGGCCGGACGCTGGCTCTTCGCCCAGCCTTGCGAGTTCATGCTCGGCGTCACGACGCTGCGCGCCCTGCCCGATACCGGCCTGCCGGAAGTCGCCTTTGCCGGGCGCTCCAATGTCGGCAAATCGAGCCTCGTCAACGCGCTGACCGGCCGCAAAACGCTGGCCCGCACGTCCAACACGCCCGGCCGCACGAAGGAACTGAACTTCTTCGCGCTCGGACCTGCCGCGGGCGCCGCCCTCATCCTGGTCGACCTGCCCGGCTACGGCTATGCGCGAGAGACCAAGTCGCGCGTCGCGCAATGGACCACCCTCATCATCGACTATCTGCGCGGCCGGCCCGAGCTTCGCCGCGTCTTCGTGCTGGTCGACAGCCGGCACGGGCTCAAGGACAGCGACCGCGACGTGATGAGCATGCTCGACGAGGTGGCGGTGTCCTATCAGATCGTGCTGACCAAGATCGACAAGCTGAAGAAGAACGAGCTGGAAAGCCGGATCGACGACATCAGAGCGGAACTCAAGAAACATCCCGCTTCGCACCCGGTCATTCACGCCACGTCGAGCGAAAAGGGAACGGGGATCGCCGAACTCAGGGCCGAACTGGCCTCGCTGGCAGATGAAGCCGCGCTGGGATATAAACCGCAATCCGGCTGAACAGGGGACGCGAAGGCAGGAAGTCGCAGGGGAGAACGCATGACCGACAAGAAACAGGATGAAGGCTCGCTCGACCGGGCGCAGATCCTTTCCGAAGCCCTGCCCTTCATGCAGCGCTATGACAAGCGCACCGTGGTGGTGAAG
>CAYSVF010000335.1:0-3524 GCA_964434415.1 uncultured Parvibaculum sp. | reverse complement strand
TCGCGGCGCTGCGGGGCCGTCTGCGGTTGCGACGCCTGCTGGCGCGGACCGGCAGCCGGTTTCGGCGCGGGCGCGGCGGCATGGCGCCTGTCGATGCTGCGCCCCAGCCTGTCGGCAATCGAGTTGCCCGAATTGATCATCAGCCCCAGTTCGTCGGCGAGCTCGCGCGCATCCTTCAGGCGTCCGGTCAGCGCCGCGCCGGCTTCGGCATTCGCGGCCGTGAGGTCGTTGATCGCATTCGCCGCCTGCCCCGTCGCCTTGTTCAGGTCGCGGATAAGATCGCGCAAGCCGTCCTGCCCGGAGCGCAGCGCCTGCAACCGTCTGTTCAGCACCCAGCAATAGCCGATCGTCGCGGCAAGAAACACACAGACGACACCTTCAAGCAGCAGTCCCGCAGGTACGCTATTCATTCTTTCGTCTCCGCCTCGGGCCGCTGGAGAGCGGCGCTTTGTTGAACCTCGTCGGTCGTGTCCGGCAGCGGAGCCGCCGCCTTTTTCTGCTTTCGCATCGCCTTTTCGATATTCACGGCGATCCGGTTGCCGACGCGGCCCATATGACCGCGCCCGATCACCGCCTGGCCGCAACGCATATCGACGAAACCGTCGGGTGAATTGTTGAGCATGAGGGTCTGCCCGACCTCGAACTTCATGACATCGCGCAGCGACATGCGCTGCTCGTCGAGCACGGCGTCGAGCTGCACTTTGGTCGACCAGAGTTCGGTCGCCAGATGTTCTTCCCAGATGCTGTCGCGGCCGAACTTCTCGCCCATATACATCTGCAGCAGCAACTCGCGGATGGGTTCGAGCGTCGCATAGGGCAGCAGCATTTCCATGCGCCCGCCGCGATCTTCCATGTCCACGCGCAGCTTGACCAGAATGGCCGCATTGGCCGGACGTGCAATCGCGGCGAAACGCGGATTGGTTTCCATCCGGTCGAGTTCCATCGTGATCGGCGACAGCGGCTCGAAAGCCGCCTGCACGTCCTGCAGCACGACCTCGATCATGCGCTGGACGAGATTGAGTTCGATCGTCGTATAGGGACGCCCCTCGATCCGCATCGCGGCCGTGCCCCGGCGCCCGCCCAGCAGCACGTCGACCACCGAATAGATCAGGTTGGAATCGACGGTGAACATGCCGAAATTGTCCCACTCCTTGGCGCGGAACACGCTCAGGATCGCCGGCAGCGGGATCGAATTGAGATAGTCGCCGAAGCGGATCGACGACACATTGTCGAGCGAAACCTCGACATTGTCGGAGGTGAAATTACGCAGCGAGATCGTCATCAGCCGGACGAGCCGGTCGAAAACGATTTCAAGCATCGGCAGCCGCTCATAGGAAACAAGCGCCGAATTGACGATCGCCTGGATGCCCGTTCGTTCGTCGGCCACCTCTTCCTCGACTTCGAAGCCGAGAAGATTGTCGATTTCGTCCTGGTTCAGCACCCGCTCGGACGCGCCGCCGGCGGCCTCGGGCGTCTCGTCCAGGGTCTGGTCTTCCATGTCTTGCAGGTCGGCGTCGGCCATGAGAATTCGGTCCGCTTACTGAACGATGATTTCCTTGAACAGGATGTCTTTGACCACGGAGGGCTGAATCGCGAGATTCAGGCGCCGCAGAAGCTCTTCCTTCAGGCGCATCATCGCCGCCGAGCCTTCCAGGTCTTCGGGACGGAGCTGCCTGAGATAGGTCTGAAAACCGTCCAGCACCCGGGGAAGCTGCTGATCGACGATCTTGCTGGCTTCCTGGTTTTCAAGCTGCAGCGACACCCGCATCTTCAGGTAGCGCTGCGGCGGCGGACCGCTCAGATTGGATAGAAAATCGGGAAGGTCGTAGAAAACAGGTGCGACCGCCACCTTCTCTTCCGTCGGGGCGCCGGAGCCCCCCAGCATGCCCGTGAACCAGGCCCCTGCGCCCCCGACGACGAGCAACACCGCAACGAGCCCCCCGACAAGCACAAGCTTGTTGGGTCCCGATTTCTTTTCAGATTTATCGGAGACGCCTTCCACTTCAGTGGACGGATCGACATCTGTCGCGGTCATAGCCCCACCTCTTTTTTGCCCGCGTCATGAAGCGTCCTGCCCAGGACATGTGCTTCACGACAAACCGATCATCCGGGACTTTAGTTAACGAAGAGTTGTGCAGACCGCCCTCACTTCATGGATGCGCGTACGCACCCGCGCGATTCCTTATATCGGCGCGTCGCAAAAGCGGCAGAAATTGCCGGGTAAAGCCTTCCTCAAGCAAATCCCGCCGCCGCCGCGAAAAATTCAAGTCACTGATTTCATTGACTTATCTGTCTGGCACAGCGCCTGCACATGGAAGCCCGGGATCGAAGCGAAAACCGGACAGCCACCCTAGGACGACTGCACCATGGAAAACGCACTGCTCATCGGATTGTCGAGACAGATGGCCATGCAACGGAACATGTCCATCATCGCGAACAACCTCGCGAACATGAACACCAATGGCTACAAGTCGGAATCCATGCTGTTCGACGAATACGTCATGCCGGTCGCGACCGAGGACGCCCCCGACAAGTCACTCTCTTTCGTTCAGGACATCGGCCTCAACCGCGATCTGGCCGACGGCAAGCTGGAACCGACCGGCAACCCGATGGATGCCGCCATTGCCGGCAAGGGCTATTTCAAGGTCCAGACCGATGCGGGCATCCGCTACACCCGCAACGGCCATTTCTCGCTCGATGCGCAGGGACGGCTGGTCGACGTCTCCGGCAATCCCGTGCTCGACGACAACGGCTCGGTCATCACCTTCCGTCCCGACGAGCAGGATATCGCCATCGCGCGCGACGGCACGATTTCCACCGATCAGGGACAGCGCGGCAAGCTCGGCCTCGTCGCATTCGACAATGAGCGCCTGCTGAAAGCGGCGGGTGGCACGCTCTACACCACCGACCAGGCGGAAGTGCCCGTCGAAAAGCCGCATGTCGTGCAGGGCGCGCTGGAAGGCTCCAACGTCAACGCCATCCTCCAGATGACGAACATGATCGATGTCACCCGCTCCTATGCGAGTGCCCAGAAACTCGTCGACAGCGCCGACCAGATGCGCCGCGACGCCATATCCAAACTCGGCCAGGCCGCCTGAAGCGCCGCCGCGGAACTTTGAGAAAGAGGATCTAGAACATGCAGTCCCTCAGCATCGCAGCCACCGGCATGATGGCCCAGCAGCTCAACGTCGAGGTCATCTCGAACAACATCGCGAATATGAGCACCACGGGCTTCAAGCGTCAGCGCGCCGAGTTCCAGGACCTGCTCTATCAGAACCTGCGCCGCGTCGGCACCAACTCGTCGGACAGCGGCACGGTGGTGCCCGCCGGCATTCAGGTCGGCCTCGGCGTGAAAACGGGCTCCGTCTACCGCATCATGTCGCAGGGCGGCTACCAGAACACCGGGAACGATCTCGACGTCGCCATTCAGGGCCGGGGCTTCTTCCACGTGCAGCTCCCAAGCGGCGAAGACGCCTATACCCGCGCGGGCTCCTTCCAGCTTTCCCCCGACGGGCAGATCGTGA
>CAYSVF010000334.1:0-3529 GCA_964434415.1 uncultured Parvibaculum sp. | reverse complement strand
GCCGCGATCAGTCGTCGCGATAGACCTTTTCCCGCCGCTCGTGGCGTTCCTGCGCCTCGATCGACAGCGTGGCGATGGGGCGCGCGTCCAGCCGCTTCAGGCTGATCGGTTCTCCCGTCTCCTCGCAATAGCCATAGGTTCCGTCTTCGAGCCGGCGTAGCGCCGCGTCGATCTTGGAGATCAGCTTGCGCTGCCGGTCCCGCGTGCGCAATTCGAGCGAGCGCTCCGTTTCGCTCGAGGCGCGGTCCGCGATATCCGGATGGTTGGAAGAATCGTCCTGAAGGTGCTGCAGCGTTTCGCGGTTTTCCTTCAGGATGTCGTCTTTCCACTTCTCCAGCTTGAGACGGAAATATTCTTTCTGCCGTTTGTTCATAAACGGCTCATCGTCCGATGGCGTATAGCCTTTGGGTAAACGCACTGCCATACCGACGGTCACTCCCTCAAACGAGCCCTAACCAAGCGCGGCGGAGTATATGGAGAGACCCTACGATTCTCAACTGCGCAGTCAGCGATTCGCCGATGAAATATCCGTGAAAATTCAACTGATGCAATGACTTGGCAAAAGGCCAAATTGCCGCAAAAAGCAGCAAAATCAGCTCAGTTTTCGGGATAATTGCCGAATTTGGCCAATTCAACCCGCGCCCGAAGCTCGATCTGGTCGAGAACGTCCTGGAGGTTCGGATCGGCCACATGGCCCTTCTTGCGCCCGACCACGCCCAGAAGACGGGTCAGCCGGTTGACCGGCACCTCGCCCGAGAGCAGGTCGATCTTCACCTGATCCAGAATATCGAGCATGTCCTCGGCGCGTTCCATGGCGCGGCGCGGCGCGCCCAGCGCATCACCCGCCGCCTCGGCTCCCTGAAGAGCCAGCAGCGCGTCGACCGCGCCGATCGATGCCGGCGCACTCAGGCCCGCGCTCGCGCGTGCCTGGCCTGTTTCGCCAATGGAAAAGCTGGAACCCGCTCCCGATGCCGCCGAACCGGCGGATCGCTTGCCTTGCGTTCCCGATGTGCTCTTTGTCTGCCCGATTTTCATCATGGCCCCCAACTGCGCTCACCCATGCGCTTTATGACTATGGAGAATGGGCCGCGAGGCTTAAGGCGGGGTTAAATCCGCCCCTTCTCCCGGCAGTTTTTGCCGCCCGAGGCCGGAAAGCGCTGCCGCCCGGCACCCCAGGGCCCACCCGGCGCCAGGCGCCGCCCCCACCGAAAGCGAGTAAATTCAACGGGTTACGTAGAACCCCAGGCCCTGTTCGGCTTTGGCACGGCATTCGCTAGATAGGGGCAGGATCGCTGGCGAAAAACGAGTAACCCCTCTCATGTTCCGCATTCTCTTTTCTTCTCATCGCATTGCCGCGGCTTTTGCCGCCCTTGCCTGCCTGCTGGCCATGATCGTCGTGCCGGCGCAGGGCGCCTCGCGCATCAAGGACATCGTCGATGTGGAAGGTATTCGCGACAACATGCTGGTCGGATACGGCCTCGTTGTCGGCCTCAACGGCACCGGCGACACGCTGCGCAACGCCCCCTTCACCCAGCAAAGCCTGATCGGCATGCTCGAACGGCTCGGCGTCAACACGCGCGGCACCGCGCTCAAGACCGACAATGTAGCCGCCGTGATGGTGTCGGCAAATCTGCCGCCTTTCGCGCCGCAGGGCACCCGCATCGACGTGACGGTCAGCGCTCTTGGCGATGCCACCAATCTTCAGGGCGGCGTCCTGCTCGTGACCCCGCTTATGGGCGCCGACGGCCAGGTCTATGCCGTTGCGCAAGGATCGCTCGCCACCGGCGGCTTTGCCGCGCAGGGCCAGGCGGCCTCCGTGGTGCGCGGCGTGCCCACCAATGGCCGTATCGCCAATGGCGCCATCGTCGAAAAGGAAATCGATTTCAAGCTGTCGGATATGAAGACGCTGCGCCTGGCGCTGCGCAATCCGGACCTGACGACGGCCCAGCGCGTTTCCGCCGCCATCAATGCCTATCTCGGCGGGAACGCGGCCAAGGCCGACAACCCCACCACCATCGACCTCAACATTCCGCCGAAATTCCGCGACGACGTGGTCGGCCTGCTGACCGAGATCGAGCAGCTTCGTGTCGAGCCCGATGCGCCCGCGCGTGTCGTGATTGACGAAAGCTCCGGCGTCATCGTGATGGGTCAGGACGTACGCGTCAGCCGCGTGGCCATCGCCCAGGGCAATCTGACGATCTCGGTTCAAGAAACGCCGCAGGTCAGCCAGCCCAACCCCTTCGCCAACAAGGGCCAGACCGTCGTCGTGCCGCGCACCGACGTGCAGGTGGACGAACAGAAAGACCGCAAGCTCGGTATCCTCGACGGTTCGATCTCCCTTGCCGAGCTGGTGGACGGGCTCAATGCGCTGGGTGTCAGCCCGCGCGACATGATCACCATTCTGCAGGCGATCAAATCCGCCGGGGCGCTTCAGGCCGAAATCGAGGTGATGTGATGGACATGACCGCCCTTCCCTCCGGCACCTTCCAGTCCGCCTATGTGCATGTCGGCGGTGCGCAGCACGCCGCCAACGCACCGCAGGGCAAGGACCCGAAAGCCTGGGCCGCGGCGCAGGACTTCGAGTCCCAGTTCCTCTCCAGCATGTTCCAGTCGATGTTCAAGGGCGTGAAAACGGACGAGACATTCGGCGGCGGACAGGGCGAGGAAATGTTCCGTTCCCTGCTGGTGGATCAGTACAGCCAGGAAATGACCAAATCCGGCGGCATCGGCCTTGCCGACACCGTCTATTCGGAAATCATCAAGCTTCAGGAGCAACACCAATGAGCGCCGAGCGCCGTATTCCCGCCGAGCAACTGCCGCCTGCTGAACTTGCCGAGCGCCTGCTCCGCCTGACGACGAGCCTCACCTCGATCCTAACGCGCGAAACCGAGGCCCTGCAGGCCCGCAAGATCGGCGCCTTGGGCGAATTGCAGGCCGAGAAGATCCGCGTGGCAAACGACTACGCCATGGACAGCCAGGCCGTGCGCCAGCGTACCGCGCTCATCGACCGCGCGCCGTCGGAAAAGATCAACGAACTGAAAGCGGCCATGCACGATCTCGACGAGACGCTGCGCCGGAACGAAGAGACCCTGCTCGCCACAAAATCGGTCTCCGACCGGCTGATCCACGCGGTTGCGGAAGGGGTCAGCCGCCAGAAGGCGCCGGCGGGCGGATATGGCGAAAACGCCGCCATTCGCCAGACCCGCGCGCGCGACAATTCCATCGCCTTCGACGAACGCGCCTGAAGACGCATTTGAAGAACCCCTCTGGCGAGTACGTCTGAGGTCCCGGCCGGGCCTTAACTGATTACTAACCATGTCTCCGCCACTTTGGCATGGGCATTGGGCACCGGGCTTGGCGCTGTCTTCGTAAAAAGGCGTCGAGACGAGGCCGTGACGCCGTTTCGTAACCCGGGCAAAGGGCGAAACGGCTCCGAGCGGATCAAGCGGGGGTGGTATGGAACTCAGTAAAAATCGCGACGACGTGTTTGCTGCGGAAATACAGAATGCGGGCCTCCAGGAGAGGCTGA
>CAYSVF010000333.1:0-3550 GCA_964434415.1 uncultured Parvibaculum sp. | reverse complement strand
GCACGGGCATTGGCGAAGAGGAGCCGTCGCCCATCACCGGGTTCTCGAAAATCACCGCCGGGCCTTCTTCGGCGAGAAGCCGGGTCTGGATTTCCGTCATCTCCAGAACGGTTGAAACGGGCTCTGCGACCCGGGCGAGATCGCCCGTATGTTCGAGTTTCTCAAGGAATTCGCGCAGCGAGGAATAGGACATGCGTGTCTCTTCTTGAAAGCGTCGTGCCGGAGGGGCGCGGGGCGGGAGAATGCCGCAAACCGCGGGGCCTGCCAAATATGTCTGATTTTAGGTCGCGGCATTAACAGGATGCCAACCACGTTGCCCTAACCTTGCCCCGATTGCGATGAATGGAAAGATTGATATGGGGCAGATGGCGGCTTCGGCCCACCAGAAACCGAAAAGCGCGAAAGCGAACCAGACAAGGAAATGGAATAGCGGTCCTCTGGACGCCGATCCTTTGTCCCTGCCGCAGCGCGTGTCGATCCCGGCGGTGAAATGGCACTACCGGGCCATCGGCATCATTCGCTTCGCCACCATCTATGCCGACGCTGTGAAGGCAACGGATTCGTCTCCCATATTCGGTCATTTCTGCTGGGAAGAGCCGGTGACGGCCTATCGCGGCGTCGCAATGCGCACCGCCACAACGATTGCGCGCCCGCGTCCGGTCGTGCTTGTGGATCTGGTTCACAAGCACGATCCGGAGCGGGACGTGACGTTGCATGCCTGCTTCGAGGGGGCGGACGTGACCGCCCGCTGGCGCGGCTGGAGCCGGGCGCTGGGCCTTCCCCTGCTAATGGAGAACGGCGAGGGCGAACTTGAGGAAGCCGAAACGAAGCTCGGCGCTCTCAAGGTGCAAGCGCCGCAGCCGCATTCGGGGGCCAATCCGCTGTCGACCCGTCGACCGATCACCTTCGGTCAAACCGGCCAGCCTCGCTTCTGGACGCAGCGCTTGATGACAGGTACGAGACCCCCCGCCTATTGAGCGGTCCTCATCCGAATCTCGAGAAATCGGCGGGGCGCTTCTCGAAAAATGCGCTGATCGCTTCTTTCACTTCGTCGGAACGAAGCTGAGCCGCGAAATGCCCCGCTTCCTTTGCCATCTGTGAGGCGACATCGGCCGCCTCGCCGCCGCGCAGCAGCGACTTGGTGAGCTTGACGGCCGTCGGTGCCTTGGACGCGAGCATGCGGGCGCGGCCATAGGCTTCTTCCTGGAGCATGTCGCCGGGGAAAACCTGCGCAACGAGACCCATGGATTCCGCTTCTTCCGCATCTACTTTGCGGCCAGTCAGGAACAAGTCGGAGGCTTTCTGCAATCCGGCAATCTTGGGAAGGAGATAGGTCGAGGCGGCTTCCGGCACGAGGCCGAGATTGACGAAAGGCATCTGGAAAGTGGCGGTGCTGCCCGCATAGACGAGGTCGCAATGCAGCAGCATGGTGACGCCTACGCCAACGGCGAGCCCGTTTACGCCGGCAACGATCGGCTTTTCAGCAGTGCTGATGAGGCGGAGGAAACGGCTCACCGGGCGTTCTTCGTGAGAAGCGCTGACGGGTTCAGAGCCTTGCTTGGCGAAATCGCCGAGATCGTTGCCCGCCGTAAAGGCGCCGTCGGCCCCGGTGAAATAGAGGACGCGGATGTCGCGCTCGGCATGGGCAGCCTCGATGGCATCACCCATGGCGGCGTACATCGCCTCGGTCAGCGCGTTCTTCTTGTCGGGCCGGTTCATAACGACCTTCATCACGCCGTCGGCGCGCTCGACCAAAATGTGATCACTCATGGGATGCTCCTGTGGGTGAGGGGGCCTTCTTCGGGACCACCTCTTCTATGTTGCAGAGACCGGTAAGGAACCGGTCGATGGTTTCGAGTTCTGCGTCGGTGAAATCGCTTGCTATGCGTTTGTTCCAGGCGGCCACGCTCGGAACAGCCCGTTTCACCGCTTCCGTACCTTTTTTCGTCAGGCTGAGGCGCTGAGCGCGACCGTCTTCCGGACAGGGAGCGCGGGTGATGAGACCGGCCTTTTCGAGCCGTCCGGCAAGCCCTGTCACGGCGGAATTGTTGAGGTCCAGCCCGCGCGCCAGTTCGCCGGCAAGGCATTTATCGTGCTCGCCGACAAAGAAAAGGGCGCCAAGCTGGACCGGCGTTATCCCCAGCTCAGACACCAACTCGCGCTCCGCGGCCCGGAAAAGGGCGCGATGCGCGCGGTCCATGAGGTGAAAGAGACGGGGACGAACGGCCATGCAATTTATTTTCTATATGAACTATTTTCTTGTCCCACATCGCGAGATACCGCTCAAGAAGAAATTTCATATGTGAAATTTTTTGGTCGTCAGCCTGCCAGCAAGCGCCAGACATTGGTCCGCCGGACATCATTGTCTTCCAGCGCCCTGCTGGTTTCCACATTGTAGGTGGCGAGCAGTTCCATGCCGGATTTCGGCAGATAGGTGCGGCCTGGATCGCCGATGAGCACCGTGACGCCTTCCGTTATAAAGCCGCGAAGCCAGGCTTCGATCCGCCCGGCGAGCGGCTGCTCGTAGCACATGTCGCCGACCAACACGACGTCCCAGCCCTGGTTGGGTGTCCCGACAAGATCATCTGCGATCTGAAAAATTGAAACATTATTCATTTCAGCATTCAGGCGGATTGCCGTGACGGAGAAGGGGTCGACGTCGGCACAGAGAACCGCGGTTGCGCCGGACATAGCTGCGGCAATGCCGTCAAGGCCCGACCCGGCGCCGAAATCGAGAATGCGTTTGCCCCTCACCACATCCGGATTGTCGAGAATATACCGGGCCAGCGCCTGACCGCCCGCCCAGGCGAAGGCCCAAAAAGGCGGCGGGAGACCGGCCCGTTCGAGTTCTTCCTCCGTCATCTCCCATAGCGGCAGCGCGTCGCTTGCCACATGGAGCCGGATTTCCGGCACCAGAGGAGAGGGCAGGACTTCCGTATTTTCACGGATGAAGCGGGCCGGGTCGCCGATGCGAACCATTTATGTCTCGCGGGAGAAAGGGTTGAGCCCTTGTCAGGGCTTTTCAGGCGCGTTCTTCAGGATGTGCCTGGCGGTTTCGCTGTCTTTCGCAATCTGGGCTTTAAGCGCGTCGAGCCCGTCGAATTTCCGTTCTTCGCGGATATAGCCGATCAGCGAGACGCCCGCGTGGCAGCCATAGATGTCGGCGTCGAAATCGAAGATATGCACTTCCAGCAGCACGTCGGACTTGTTGAAGGTCGGACGGCGGCCGATATTGGCGACGCCGTCATAAACGCCTTTCTGCGGGCCGTCCTGGATCTCAATACGCACCGCATAGACGCCGAGCGCGGGTTCCACGTGATCGTCCAGCGGCAGGTTCGCCGTGGGGAAGCCGATGGTCCGGCCCCGCTGGTCGCCTTTCTGGACCTGGGTTTCGACCTTCCACCAGTCGCCCAGCATCTGCCCCGCCTCGCGCACCTTGCCCTCATGGAGCAGTTCGCGAATGCGGGTGGAGGAATAGGTTTCGCCGTCGTTTTTCACTTCATCCACGATCGTGACCCCGAAGCCTTCCATCATGCCCATATAGCCGAGC
>CAYSVF010000332.1:0-3557 GCA_964434415.1 uncultured Parvibaculum sp. | reverse complement strand
CATGGCGCCATCGGGCGAAACTTCTGCCGAAGAGCCCGTTTTCCCGTCTGTTCCGGCAAGCCCGGTCGCTTCGGAGGGGCGCCGGGGGTCCTGAGAAGGCAGGACGGACTTCGTTTTCGGCATCCTCGCCTTTTAGGGCGCGCAACAGGGCTGGAAAGCGCGCCTGTCTTGCGTTAAAACCCGCCGCCAAGAGCCGGATCGCGCCGCAAGGCCCGAATCCGGGCGATTTGTGTTTTCTGGAACGTGAGACCACGCAGCATTTGCCTGGCAGGAAGGCCCCGGATACTTCATGGCTACCATCCTTCTGATTATCCATCTCATGATCGCCGTGGCGCTGGTCGCCGTGGTTCTGCTTCAGCGTTCCGAAGGCGGCGCGCTGGGGATTGGCGGCGATGGTGGCGGCTTCATGAGCGGGCGCGGTGCGGGCTCCGCGCTGACGCGGGCAACGGCCTTGCTGGCGGGGCTCTTCTTCCTGACAAGCCTCGGCCTCGGCATTCTGGCGTCCTACAATGGTGGCGGCGGGTCCATCCTGGACAACATCGCCCCGCCGCCGGAAACGGCGCCCGGCCAGACCAACGATGTGAACGTCCCGGCGCCGGTCGGCAGCGGTCTGACGCCGGCGCCCGAAAGCACGGGCGACGATGCCGCGACGCCTGCCGCATCCGGCGAGGTTGCGCCTCCTCAGGCGGGAGCCGACGATGGCGCAAACGACGCGTCCGGCGGGGCGGCTGCGCCGTCTCAGCCTGAGGCGCCGGCCAGCCAGGAGCCCAGCGTTCCGCAGGCGCAGTAAGGGCCCCGCCCGGTGAGGACGTCCGAAATCCGGACAGTTTCCCTCATTCTTTGAAAAAAACCGGTGCGCCCTCAAATTGGCGCGCACCGAATCGTTTTGGTTGATGTAATCTGAGAGCCCATGACGCGGTATATCTTCATCACCGGCGGCGTGGTTTCCTCACTCGGTAAGGGTCTCGCATCCGCAGCACTCGGCGCGCTTCTTCAGGCGCGTGGTTTCTCAGTGCGTTTGCGCAAGCTGGACCCCTATCTGAATGTGGATCCAGGCACCATGTCCCCGATCCAGCACGGCGAAGTCTTCGTGACGGATGACGGCGCGGAGACCGATCTGGATCTCGGCCATTACGAGCGCTTCACCGGCGTGCCGGCGGCCCGCTCCGATAACATCACCACCGGCCGGATCTATCAGGACATCATCGCCCGGGAGCGCCGCGGCGACTATCTCGGCGGCACCGTCCAGGTGATCCCGCATGTCACCGACGCCATCAAGGACTTCGTCCTGTCCGATGCGGGCGGTGTGGATTTCGTGCTCTGCGAAATCGGCGGCACGGTGGGCGACATCGAGGGCCTGCCGTTCTTCGAGGCGATCCGCCAGCTCGGCAACGAACTGCCGCGCGGTCAGACATGCTTTATCCATCTGACGCTGTTGCCCTTCATCCCCAGCGCTGGCGAGATGAAGACCAAGCCGACCCAGCACTCCGTGAAGGAGCTGCGCTCCATCGGTATCCAGCCCGACATTCTGATGTGCCGCGCCGACCGCCCCATTCCCAAGGATGAGCGCCGCAAGATCGCGCTCTTCTGCAACGTGCGCGAAACCGGCGTCATTCAGGCGCTGGATGTGGACACGATCTATGACGTGCCGCATGCCTATCATCTGGAAGGGCTCGATGCGGAAGTCCTGAGCGTCTTCGGCATCGAGGACAGCCCTGAGCCCAAGCTCGCACAATGGCACAACATCACCTCCGCCATCCGCGAACCGGAAGGCGATGTGACGATTGCCATCGTCGGCAAATATACCGGCCTCAAGGATGCCTATAAGTCGCTGACGGAAGCGCTGGTGCATGGCGGCATCGCCAACCGCGTGCGCGTGAACCTCGAATGGCTTGAATCCGAGATATTCGAGACCGAGGACACCGCTTACTACCTCGAAGAGGTGAACGGCATTCTGGTGCCCGGCGGCTTCGGCGAGCGCGGTGCCCACGGCAAGATCGCGGCGGCGAATTTCGCCCGCACCCGCAACGTGCCTTATTTCGGCATCTGCTTCGGCATGCAGATGGCCGTGATCGAGGCGGCGCGCAACATGGCCGGGATCGAGAACGCCGGCTCCACCGAATTCGGCCCCACCGACGAACCCGTGGTCGGCCTGATGACGGAATGGATGAAGGAAAACGAACTCGTCCAGCGCAAGGCCAATGGCGATCTCGGCGGCACCATGCGCCTCGGCGCCTATGAAGCGGCGCTGAAGCCGGGGAGCAAGGTGGCGGAGATCTACGGCTCCACCGCCATTTCCGAGCGCCACAGGCACCGCTACGAGGTCAATATGGGCTATCGGGAAAAGCTCGAAGCGGCCGGGCTACTGTTCTCCGGCACCTCGCCGGACGGCTTGCTGCCAGAGGTCGTCGAGCTGCCGTCCCATCCCTGGTATGTTGGCGTCCAGTATCATCCGGAGTTGAAGTCGAAGCCCTTCGACCCACATCCATTGTTCAGCTCCTTCATCGCCGCGGCGGTGGAGCAGAGCCGACTGGTTTAACAGTTAGGCCAAACGCGCATGCCCGCGAACAGCACCGTCAGGATCGGCGACCTCGAAATCGCCAACGACAAGCCCTTCACGCTGATCGCGGGGCCTTGCCAGCTTGAGACGCGGCAGCACGCTTTCGACATGGCCGGTGCCATCAAGGAAATCACCGACAAGCTCGGCATCGGCTTCATCTACAAGACCTCTTTCGACAAGGCGAACCGCACCAGCCGCAATGCAAAGCGCGGCCTGGGGCTCGAGCTCTCGCTTCCGATCTTCGAGGATTTGAAGAAGGAATTCGGCGTACCCGTCCTCACCGACGTGCATGAGCGCGAGCAATGCGCCGAAGTGGCCTCCGTCGTGGACGTCCTCCAGATCCCGGCCTTTCTTTGCCGCCAGACCGACCTGCTGGAAGCCGCCGCCGCGACCGGCAAGGTCGTGAACGTCAAGAAGGGCCAGTTCCTCGCGCCCTGGGACATGAAGAATGTCGTGAACAAAGTCGTCGATGCGGGCAACTTGAATGTGATGGCGACCGAGCGCGGCGTGAGCTTCGGCTACAACACGCTGGTGTCGGACATGCGCGCCATCCCGATCATGAAGGAGCAGTGCGGCTGCCCGGTCGTGTTCGATGCGACCCATTCGGTGCAGCAGCCCGGCGGGCAGGGCGGCTCTTCGGGCGGCGACCGGGCCATGGTGCCGGTGCTCGCCTCCGCCGCCGTCGCTATCGGTGTCGGCGCGGTCTTCATGGAAACCCATCAGGACCCCGACAACGCGCCCTCCGACGGCCCCAACATGGTTCGTCTCGACGGCCTCGAAGCGTTGCTGACGCGCCTCAAGGCCTTCGACGATCTCGCAAAAGCCGCCTGATCTTTACGCCTTCTCGCCCCTGACGGACGCGGAGACTTCCTCCAGCAATTCCGCTGTGCCGAATCGCGCGGCCTCAAGGTCCGTGTTTCCCAGCGCATATTCCGGCGGCACCATTTCCGGGCCCTCGCCGGGCGCGAGCGGCGGCGTGTAATAGCCCAGCGCATAG
>CAYSVF010000331.1:0-3563 GCA_964434415.1 uncultured Parvibaculum sp. | reverse complement strand
GGCTCAGGCTGCGCCCGCACTCGCCACCGGCGGCAACTGGGTTGTCCAGCTTCTTGCCTCGCGCAGCGAAGCGGATGCGAAGGCCGCCTGGAAGACGATTTCCGGCAAGCATGCGACGATCCTTGGCGGCCATGGGCTCAACATCCAGAAAGCCGATCTGGGCGACAAGGGCACGTTCTACCGCGTCCGCGCCGCCGGTTTCGAGACCAAGGCCGAAGCGGCCAAGGCCTGCGGCGCGCTCAAGGGCGCCGGGCAGGATTGCCTGGTCCGCCAGCGCTGAAAACGGCATCATCGGAAAAAGGGAACGGGGCCTTCGGGCCCCGTTTTCATATCTTCTTTACGCCGCTTCCGCAGATCGCCGGTTCAGCACGTAGCGAATGCTGAGGCGCAACGCGTCTTCAATGTCTGGAAGTGCAAGACCTGTTTCGACAGCAGCTCTTTCCGCCTCGCTGGTGTCAAAACGATAGTCATTGATGAAGGCAAGCGCCTTGGCCGGCAGACCGCTTCGACGCTCCAGCCCCGCCTTGAGAAGAGGCCTCAAGACCCAGACCGGCACGTAGTGCGAGGGGGCCTTGCGCCCCAGTTCCTCGGCAATGATCCCGATCATGCGCTTCAAGTCCGGCGACCCGTTGTGCAGGACGGTGAAATCGGTTCCCGCCGCCCAGTCGAGCCACGGCCCGCGCGCCAAAACTGCCGCGAGATAATCCACCGGCACAAGAGGTAGCCAGTCGCCCGGCTTTCCCGGCACCGCGGGAAGAGTTCCGGCCGCCACACCGTCGATCAGGCCTTCAAGGCCGAATATCTGATGCGCTTCGCCCGTACCGGATGCGCCGATCACGGTGGAGGGGTTCACGATAACGGCCGGAACGCCGTCGCGGCGCGCCCGCCGCACCAGGATATCGGCCTCGACCTTGGAGATTTCATAGGCGGTGGCGTGTTTCGTCATGGCCGCAAATGCCTTGCGCGCCGCACGTTCATCCGCAGCGAGCTTCTCCCGGTCGAAGCCGAGCTGCCGCCAGAAGGCCCCCGCCGTGATGAGGTAGCCGGAAATATGCACGAAGCGCTCTAAGCCGGGCATTTCGCGCGACAACGCAAGCAGATGTTCCGTTGCCCGCACATTCACACGATGGAAGGCCTCAACATCTACCCCCCAATCCATGCGAGCGCCGAGATGATAGATCGCATTGGCTTGCAGGATGAGCTGGCGGTCTTGCGGAGTGAGGCCGAGATCATCCTCGGCGAGATCCCCTTCCACAAACTCCAGCCTTTCCGGATCGCCCCCATGTTCCGCCACCCAGGAGGACAGCATTGGCGCGCGGGCCTCGCCATTTCTCAAAAGCGCAATGACCTTGTGGCCGTCAGCCGTCAGACGCGCCGCCGTCCAACGGCCGATCAGACCGGACACACCTGTCATGAAGATCGTTTTGCTCACGACATCCTCCCTTATTCAAGCAACAGTGAAAGCTCTTCGACCGCCTCGTAGAGCGGTGCGGTGGAACGACAGGAGCGCGCCAGAATCAACGCTCCCTCGATGGCGGATAACGAGAATGTGGCAAGGCGCCGGGCTCGGGCCGCCCCCATGCCGGCAGCCTTCAAATGGGCGGTCAGTCGCTCGATCCAGTCGTCATATGTCTGCGCGCAGGCATCTCTCAAACCGGGAGTGTCGTCCCCTGCTTCCAGCGCGACCGTCGTCACCGGACAACCGCGGGCAAAACCCGATGCTTCGAGCTCCGCCGCAAAGCCATCGGCGATGAGCCTGAGCGCTTCGGTCGGGTTCTTCGCCACCTCGAATGCAGCATCGATCCCTGCGCCGATCTCCCCTCTGGCAAGCAGCATGGCGGCAACGCCCAGTTGCTCCTTGCCGTCGGGAAAGTGGAAATAGAGAGAGCCGCGCGGGAATCCGCTTTCGCTCAACAACTGAGAAAGGCCCGTGCCGCGATAGCCTTGGGCCTGAAACGACCCCAGCGCAGCCTCGACCAGCTTCTTGCGGGTGTCTTCTCCCTTGGCGTGCCGGGGAGATGCGTTTTCATGTTTCTTGCTCATGAATAATATGTAGACCGATCATCATATTTTTCAAGTCATTTTATTCCGGCCCGTGGCAGGACGGAATGCAAACGTGTAGTGTCCGGCCACCGACATTCGCTTTTTTATCCGGACATCACATGATCGAAGCTGTTATCTGGGACTTCGGCGGCGTGCTGACCTCCAGCCCGTTCGAAGCCTTCAATCGCTATGAGAAAGAGCGGGGCCTGCCCGCCGACTTCATCCGGTCCATCAATGCGACCAATCCCGACACCAATGCCTGGGCGCTGTTCGAGCGTAACGAAATCACGCTGGACGAGTTCGACAGGCTTTTCCTCGAAGAAGCGCAGGCCAAGGGCCATGAGGTGACGGGCCGCGACGTTGTTTCGCTGCTCTCGGGCGATATCCGCCCGGAAATGGTGACCGCTCTCGCACGCTGCAAGGAGCGCGCGAAAGTCGGCTGCATCACCAACAACGTCTCTGCGGGCGAAGGCGCCGGCATGGCGCGCTCGGCGGACAAGGCGGCGGCGGTATCGGAGGTGATGTCGCTTTTCGACCATGTGATCGAAAGCTCGAAGGTCGGCATTCGCAAACCCGATCCCCGTATCTACGAAATGGCCTGCGAGGCTCTCGGCGTCGATCCGGCAAAATCCGTCTATCTGGACGATCTCGGCATCAACCTGAAGCCGGCCCGCGCCCTCGGCATGACCACCATCAAAGTGCTCAATGCCGACCAGGCCCTGGAAGAGCTCGAAGCTGCCGTAGGGTTCGCGCTGCGGTAACGCGGCCCGGCAGGCTGTTCTTGAGCGATAGGCCCCCGCAGGCCTAGTCTTCTCCCAAAAGAAAAGGTCACTGGGAGGAGACCCATCATGCTGCGACCTCAAACGGAGGCCGTCGATCTCGACGGCAAACCCGACCTCAAAAACCCCGATCTCTATCTGACGGATGATTTTCACGACATCTTCCGCGCCCTGCGAGCGGAAGAGCCGGTCTACTGGAACCCGGAAGCCGACGGCACAGGCTTCTGGGCTGTCACCCGCTATGACGATATCGAAACGATTTCGAAGAACCCGAAGATCTTTTCATCCGCGAAGGATATGGGCGGACACCGGATCTTCAATGAAAACGAAATCGACGAGAACGATACGGACGCCAGCATGATTTCGATGGACCCGCCGACGCATAATGCCTATCGGCGCATGGTCACACCGGGCTTCGTCCCGCGGCGCATCTCCAATATGGAAGACCGTATCCGCGCCCGCGTGACGCGCCTCCTCGACCAGATGCCCGCGACAGGCCAGACGGAATTCGTTTCGTCCGTCGCCGCCGCGCTTCCCATCGAGGTGCTGGCGGAACTGTTCGGCGTCCCGCCAAGCGACGGGCCCAAGCTTTTCGAATGGTCCAACGCTACCGTCGGCGAGGACGACCCGGAGCTGCGCGTTTCCGATGAGTATATGCGCCAATGCGTGGCGGAGATGGCCGGCTACGCCGCGGGCCTTTGGGAAGAGCGGCTCAAAAATCCGGGCGAAGACCTTATTTCC
>CAYSVF010000330.1:0-3567 GCA_964434415.1 uncultured Parvibaculum sp. | reverse complement strand
GCCAAACTCACTCACGCGGCGGCGCCGAGACTGGTTTACGCGGCTGCGCCGAGGCGGGCCCCGACAGGCTCGCGATAGGAGAGGGCCTCGGCGATATGGAGGCGCGCCACGCCCGGGGCGCCCTCCGGATCGGCGAGCGTCCGCGCGACACGGATGACGCGGTGATAGCCGCGCGCGGTGAGCCCCATGCGCTCCGCAGCCTCCGTCAGCAGGGTCCGGCCGGCATCGTCGGGCGCGCCGATTTTCTCGAGCAATTCGCCTTCGGCATGCGCGTTGAGGCTCAGATGTTTCGCGCCCAGCGATGCAAAGCGATCGGCCTGCACGTCCCGCGCCCGCGCGACGCGGGCCGCGACCTCCGCCGAGCCTTCGGCGGGCGGCGGCAGGGAGAGGTCGGCCGCCGAGACGGGCGGCACTTCCACGTGAATGTCGAAACGGTCGAGCAGGGGTCCGGAGAGCTTCGCCTGATAATCCGCCACGCAGCGGGGCACCCGCGGGCAGGCGCGGGCGGCATCGCCCGCATGGCCGCAGCGGCACGGGTTCATCGCCGCGACGAGCTGGAAGCGGGCGGGATAGCTGACATGCGCATTGACGCGGGAGACGACGGCCTCGCCGGTTTCGAGGGGCTGGCGCAGCGAATCCAGCACCTGACGGGGAAATTCGGGCAGTTCGTCCAGAAAGAGCACGCCGCGATGGGCGAGCGATACCTCGCCGGGCTTCGCGCGCAGGCCGCCGCCGATCAGCGCGGGCATGGAGGCGGAATGATGCGGCGCGCGATAAGGCCTGCGCCTGCCCATGCCGTGGGCCATGAGCTCGCCCGCGATGGAGGCGATCATGGACACCTCCAGCATTTCGCGCGGGGACAGATGGGGCAGGATGCCGGGCAGGCGCGCGGCCAGCATGGACTTGCCGGAGCCGGGCGGGCCGACCATGAGCATGTTGGATCGATATACCCTTATTTTTGTTGCAGAAGATTTTTTAAACCTCGTAGGTTGATTTTTTTTACAGGATTCAATATTTCTTAAGAGCGCTGTGACGCGCATCCCGAAACCGAGGAGACCGACAATGAAAAAGGAGATTACAGAGCTTGGGAAAGAACTCCGGAAATTGCGCATAGAACTGGGGGAAAACCTGCTGACGATGAGCGGAACGCTGGGCGTTTCATCCGCTTTCCTGTCGGCAATTGAAGTTGGCCGAAAGAACCCGCCCGAAGGCATCTCGCGGAAAGTCGCGGAGGCTTATGGACTCGACGAAGTGACAACACATCGACTGATGAATGCGGAAGATGCATCTCGCCGGTCCTTCGTACTTCAGCCGAAAACGACAGATGCCCGGCAAACCATCGCGCTTCTGGCTCGAAGCTTGGACAACCTGTCTGGTCCGGAGCTACAGCGGATCAGAGATATCGCTGAGAAGAAACGAACGGAGGATACCTAATGAGTGGACCATCTTACCGCGTACCGCCCGCGTCATGGCGAGAGATAGGAGACCTCACGTGGAAATGGAGGACTGCCCTCGGGCTGTCGGACGTCCCTGAATTCCCGATTGCCTATGTCCTTGAGCACCTGCTCGAGCAGCATTTTGAGGGCTTCTACTTCGACGTGGCGGAACCGGATGAGATGGCTGGCGGCGCGGAGGGAGTGACAGCACCGGATGGCTCGTTCATCTGCCTTCGCGCTGACGTCTACGAGAAACTTGTGAAAGGCGATCCTCGCGCCCGCTTCACCGCAGCCCACGAACTGGGCCACTTTTCCATGCACACCAACATTGGCCTCGCTCGTGTCGAACCGGGAGAATTTGTTCGACCTTTCGAGGAAAGCGAGGCGCAAGCCAATCAGTTCGCTGCCGAGCTGCTCATGCCGGAATCTATGGTCGTGGCGACCGACACAGCCGCCATCATCATGGATCGTTTCGGCGTGTCGCACTCGGCGGCGTCGCACCGCCTGTCTTACTTGCAGAAAAAGGGAATGAGAAATGAAAAGGAGGACCACTCGAAATGAGCGGCCCTCCTAAACTTTGAAAGCCCGATGTCAGGTTTTCGGGGGCTTGCTGACGCGGGCACCCTGGCAACCCGGACCGGACCAGTCGATTCGCACTCACTGCGTCCCACGAAATGTCCATGGTTGTCAAGGTCTCCTCGCCCCTAAGAAGGAGACACGCCAATGGCGAAGCGCTCACTTCCGCCCGCACCTGCGGGCAAGAAATGGGTCTTCCGTCCGTGGCGCCGTTGCCACAAGACCGGGAAGGTCTTGTACGCGAGGGCCTACGGGATCAAGGCATGGCCGATGCTGGTGCCTGAATAGGAAGACTGAACGTGCGCCCTGTCGCGCGTGACACGACAAGGGGGAGGGACCGGCACCGATGTCGGCCCCTCTTCTGCCTACCGAGTGAACTGCGGCAATATGCTTTCGTCGCGAACACGCGCCCACGGTTCGAAGCACGTTGCTCCGCGCTGAACCCACGCTTGACCGACACCAGCGGCACGCAAGAACAAAGTCGAGCGTAAATCCGTCTCGAACACGAAGGCGCGCCCGATGTGGATGCTGAACGGCAGACCGATGTTGATGAAGAAGTGCATGTGAGCTTCCCTTTCAGAAGACATTGAGAAGCCCTTCATTGATACCTCTTTTCGACCCCCGTCAATCCTTACACGGATGGATATAAGTCAACTCGAAAAGTGTCAGGCGGGGCGATAGGTTGGCGGTCAACAGACGCGCCACATATCCACGGGTGGACAGGGCGTTTTCGCCGCCCTTTTGCTACACTCCGTGCAAATCACTTCCCGACACCCTGCCAGCGCAGGAAGAAGTCGTCTACGGGCGGCGGTTCTCCGGCAGCCTCGCCGCGCGTTCGGACAGCCTCAAGGTTGATCCTACGGCAATCCAGAACATCGCCATTAAGGTGCTTCGCGTACATGCCCGTGCGATACCCGCCGACCACCCAGCGGGCGATGGGGATACAGCGTGGCCACTTTCCATGCTCAACCCGGAACATGAAGTACGGGCGGCAGTGACCGATGCGAGTGCGATAGATGCGGAAGTCATGCCGCCGCAACCACTGGCCGGGGCGGTCATCCACGATGAGGTATTCGTTGCTGTCGACGATGGGCAATCGGATCATGTGCACTCCAGTGCGCAGAGAGGGGATAGAGAGGGTGCCGCTATGGTGGCGATGGAGCCGCTGCCCGGGTACCTTGGGGGCACCTTTGGGGGAGACGTAGAGATGCGATGGTGGGCGGTGCGGCGGCAATTGCGGCGGATGGGATTGTGGCTGCCGGGCAAGCGGGGGCTTCGGATGAGACTGGGTATCCTCTTGGTCTTCGGCCTCGCGTTTCTCGCAGCGCGTGCCTACGAGGGAGCGGTCGGCCCGCTGCCTGCCTTGCATGCGGATGAGACCCGCCACAGCGTTGAGGTAGGACGCTCACTGCTCCCCGGTCAGGTTCAAGGAGAAGCCTACGCCATCGACGGGGACACGATCCGCGTGAACCGGACAACCAAGGTCCGCCTCTTGGGTGTCGCCGCACCTGAAAGAAACGAGGGCGGCGGGCCGGAGGCCACAGCCTTCATGAAG
>CAYSVF010000329.1:0-3573 GCA_964434415.1 uncultured Parvibaculum sp. | reverse complement strand
AAACAAAGAGAGTATCCAAAAATAAGGGACGCCGCAGCCGTAAGGCATCCCGCATATGAGGCGCTCATGGCAAAAGAACTGACGCATTTCATCAATGGCGAGCATGTGGCGGGCGCAAGCGGCCGCTTCAGCGATGTGATGAACCCGAATACGGGCGAGGTGACGGGCCGGACGCCTCTCGCCAGCGCGGCGGAGATGGACAAGGCGGTTCAGGCCGCCGCTGCCGCCTTCCCCGGCTGGGCGGCGACCAACCCGCAGCGTCGCGCCCGCGTCATGTTCAATTTCAAGCGCCTGCTCGAAGATAATATGGACGAGCTGGCCGAACTTCTGTCCGCTGAGCATGGCAAGGTGATTGCCGACTCCAAGGGCGATGTGCAGCGCGGGCTCGAAGTCATCGAGTTCGCCTGCGGCATTCCGCATCTTCAGAAGGGCGAGTTCACCGAAGGCGCCGGTCCCGGCATCGACATGTATTCCATGCGCCAGCCGCTTGGCGTGGTCGCGGGCATCACCCCGTTCAACTTCCCGGCCATGATCCCGATGTGGATGTTCGGCGTCGCCATTGCCTGCGGCAATACCTTCATCTGCAAGCCGTCGGAAAAGGATCCCTCCGTGCCGATCCGCCTTGCGGAGCTCTTCATGGAAGCGGGTGCGCCGGCGGGCGTTCTCAATGTCGTCAATGGCGACAAGGAAGCGGTGGACGCGATCCTGACGCATCCGCAGATCCCGGCGGTGAGCTTCGTCGGCTCGTCCGATATCGCGCAATATGTTTATGCAACCGGCGCGGCGCATGGCAAGCGCGTGCAGGCGATGGGCGGTGCGAAGAACCATGCCATCGTCATGCCGGATGCCGATATGGACCAGGTCGTGAACGATCTCATCGGTGCGGGCTACGGCTCGGCGGGCGAGCGCTGCATGGCGATCTCGGTTGCCGTGCCGGTGGGCGAGGAGACGGCGGATCGTCTCGTCGCGGCGCTGAAGCCCCGCGTGGAAGGTCTGAAAGTCGGTCTCTCGACGGAGCCCGACAGCGATTACGGCCCCGTCGTTTCCAAGGCGCATCTGGAAAAGGTGCAGGGCTATATCGATCTCGGTCTCAAGGAAGGCGCGGAGCTGGTGGTCGATGGACGCGGCTTCTCGCTGCAGGGCTATGAGAACGGCTATTTCATGGGCGGCTCGCTCTTCGACAGGGTGACGCCCGACATGAAGATCTACAACGACGAGATCTTCGGTCCGGTTCTCTCGGTCGTCCGCACCAAGACTTTCGAGGAAGCCGCCGCGCTGCCGACCAAGCATCAATATGGCAATGGCGTCGCGATCTACACGCGCGACGGCGATGCCGCGCGCAGCTTCGCCTCGCAGGTCCAGGTCGGCATGGTCGGCATCAATGTGCCGATCCCGGTGCCGCTTGCCTATCACACCTTCGGCGGCTGGAAGCGGTCGGCCTTCGGCGACACCAACCAGCACGGCACGGAAGGCGTGAAGTTCTGGACCAAGGTCAAGACCGTCACCTCGCGCTGGCCTTCGGGCGTGAAGGAGAACGCTTCCTTCGTCATTCCGACGATGGAATAGAGCTCTTCAAAAATCCTGCGAATGACGAATGGCGCTTCCCTCGGGAGGCGCCATTTGCATATGCTCTCCATGGAAAAATTTTCATTTCCGGGGGAGGTGACGATGCAGGGGAAATCGTTTGAAATCCGGTATGGCTGGAAAAGTGCACTGCTGGGACTGCTCGGTATCGCCATGGGAATAGGGGCAATCGCCGGGGCGCCGGGGCTTGCCCGCATGGAGTGCCATGGCCGCAATGCATGGTTCTGCGAACTGCTGCTCAACCTGCCGGAGACGGGAAGGATCATTTTCTGGGGCCTGTCCGGTCTCTTCTTCCTGCTCGGCGCAACCATTATTCTTTACAGGGTACTAAAAGCGGTCCCGGCCGTGCGTCTCGATCGGAACGGCATTTCGTTTCATCAGGGAAGCAGCGTTTTCGTGCCATGGGCGGAAGTGGCCTCCCTTTCGCTCTCGCGGCGCTGGATGGAGCTGAAGGTGGAGCATCCGGTCGAAATCAGACTGTTTGCCGTATGGCCGCGCCATCGCAGCAAATTCGCCATTCCCTATTCGGGCGGGCGTGCTTATGTAGACGGCAAGCGCATGTCGGGCAGCGCGCGGGACGCCTTCGGCGAATGGTTGGACGGGATGAAGCCGGGCATACCGGTTTCGTGATTTGCGGAGACAGCCCCCGACAGGAAAAACGGGACGGGAGAATAGTTTGAACGCCGATCACATCGCCTTCGATCTCAATGCCTATCTTGCGCGGATCGGTTACGCCGGTCCGCGCGACGCATCCGTGGAGGCGTTCCGGGCGATCCACCGGGCTCAGGCGACACGCATTCCCTTTGAAAATCTCGACGCCCTGCTGAGGCGGCACGTGCCGCTCGACCCGGCATCGCGGAATGCAAAGCTCGTCGGGGCAATGAGGGGCGGCTATTGCTTCGAGCATAATGCGCTGCTGGCCGAGGCGCTCCGCGCGCTGGGCTTTAAGGTGACGGGCCTCATCGCCCGCGTGCGCTGGATGTCAGCGCCGGAGGATGCGACGCCGCGCAGCCATATGATTTTGAAGGTCGAAACCGACGGGGGGCCTCATATCGCCGATACGGGCTTCGGAGCGGTGACGCTGCCCGTGCCGTTGCGGTTCGTCGGCGACGAGGTGCAGAAAACGCCGCTGGAGCCCTTTCGCCTTGCGACCCGGGACGATGGCCATGAGATGCAGGCATTGCTCGGCGATGTCTGGACGCCGCTTTACCGCTTTACCATGGAGCCTCAGGCGCCGGTCGATTACGAGGCGGCCAACTGGTACACCTCCACCCATCCGCAATCGCTCTTCACCAATCATCTCGTTGTCTGCCGTCCGGATGAGGGCGTGCGCTATGCGCTGATGAACGATCGGCTGACGGTGCGCCCGCTCGGGCGGGAACCGGAGACGCGGCGGCTTGGCGATGTCGATGAGCTTGTTGGGACCTTGCGCGATCTTTTTCTGGTCGAGGTGAATGCGGAGGATCGTGCTGCGCTCGACGGATGGATGAAGCTCTGGGCGGCTGCCGGCGACGGCGAGGTTCAGGCGTCAGGCGATGTCGTCAGCACCCGGATCGAACCGCCATTTGCGGGCGATGGCGGCCGGTAGGTCGATATCGTTGCGCCGGGCGAACAGCAGGATATGGCCGAGCAAGTCCGCCGTTTCATTGGCCAACTCTCCCCGCAATGCGGTATCGTCGAGGCCGCGCCGTCTCCCGCGCGCCGTCAGTTTCATCCAGACCTGGGTGAGTTCGCCCAGTTCCTCCTGCATTTTCAGGACGAACCAGTCCTCGTCGCGCGCGATGCCGTTGGAGGACGCATAGTTTTGGGATGCTTGTTCGAAACGGTCGGCGAGTTTAAGGAGAGGCGGCATTGATCGGGCTCCCGATTGGCGGGACCCGATATTGGCCGATTCTTTTTGTTCACTCAATGTTCCGGTTCTGAAGAGATTTCATGAGTTCAGGTCCCCTCAAGGCTTACAAGCAACTGGTCGCGGCGGGGGAGCTTGCC
>CAYSVF010000328.1:0-3573 GCA_964434415.1 uncultured Parvibaculum sp. | reverse complement strand
CGTTTCAGGAGATCGAGTTCGAGATCGCCAATATTGAGAGTTGTCTCATGCGCCACCGGCGCGGGCCGGCGTGAGAGCGCATTGATGCGGGCAAGCAATTCGCTGAAGGCAAAGGGTTTGACAAGATAGTCGTCGGCGCCGGCGTTCAGGCCTTCGACGCGATCATCGATCCCGCCCATCGTTGTCAGAAACAGGATGGGAAGCTTGATATCGGCGGCCCGCACGGCCTTGACCATGGCGAGCCCGTCCATGCCCGGCAGCATGCGATCGACGACGGCCACATCGTGAGCGGCCTCGGTCGCAAGGAACAGCCCGTCCCGACCGGTCTCCGCCAGATCCACGACATGGCCATGTTCCCTCAGACCGTTCGCGATATAGGCGGCCGTCTCCGCATCGTCTTCAACCAGCAGTATCTTCATGCTGTCACTATAATTCGTCTGCACGGGGGCTCTCCATAGGGAATTCCGGCGAAAATCCATCGCCATCGCGTCCAAGACTGCGAGCATCGGCCTTCCGGCTGGCTGGGGCGAAATACACAAATCTGTATAGTTCGCCCCATCCTGCGGCGAAGACCCGCCCATCATGATCCGCGCATCCTGTCCAACCACCCGGATGAGCGCCGCCCATGCAGGGTTTTCGACTTTCAGTCCTCGTTTTTACGGCCCTATTGCTGACGGGCTGCGCGACCTATCACGCGGAGCCTCTACCCGAGGGACCAGACCTGCGCAGCCAATTGCCGGATATGGGCAAAACGCCGCTTTCGATGACGCAGGCGGCCGGCTTCGCGGTGCTGGGCAATCCCGGCCTCAAGGTAGAGCGCGCCAAGTGGGACATCGCCAGCGCACAGGCCTTCCAGGCGGGGCTTCTGCCCAATCCGCAGGTTTCGGCAAGCATCGACCAGCCGACGACGCAAGGCCAAGGGCTCGTCAAGGGATACAGCTACGGCCTGACCTTCGATCTTCAGTCGCTTCTCACGCATTCGGCTACCTCGGCTTCCGCAAAGGCTTCGGCCGAGCAGGCTCGTCTCGACCTTCTCTGGCAGGAATGGCAGACGGCGGCGAAAGCGCGAACGCTTTTTGCGCAGGCGGCAACCGAGGAGACCCGCATCTCCGCAATCTCATCTGCGCTTGAAGAAGACCATGTTTCCGATAGCGCCGTCAGCGCGGCGCTTTCTCGCGGCGACCTCGCGCCGGACCAGGCGGACGCACTCACGAGCCCGCGCAAAGACCTCGAAGGCCAGCTCCTGAGCTCGCAAAACAATCATTCGTCGGCCATGTCCGATCTCAAGGCGCTGCTGGGGCTCACGCCGAACGCAGATCTGCACCTTGCGGCACCGGTTCTTCCGGCGCTTCCCGACAAGGCTCAGATGGAGAAGGCACTTTCGACGCTGCCGTCGCGCCGCCCTGATCTGCTCGCGCTTCAGCAGGGCTACAAAGCGCAGGAAGAGGCCGTCTTCAAGGCTGCTCTCTCGCAATTCCCCAATATCCAGATCGGCTTCACCGGCGCCAGCGATACGAGCAACGTCCATACGACGAGTTTCGGCGTGAGCATGGATTTGCCGATCTTCGATCAGGGTCAGGGCCGGATCGCGATAGAGCGCGCGACGCGCAAACAGCTCCGGCAAGAATATCAGGCGCGCATCGACCGGACACAAGCCGACGCCTGGCGCCTCTGGCGGGAGAGTAGGAGGATTTCAGCGCGCCTCCAAACACTGGCCGGGCAACTTCCTACCCTTCAGAAACATGCTGCGGCTGCGACGAGGACAGCCAGTGCGGGCGATCTCGACCCCTCCCTTGCCGCGCAGCTGCAACAAGCCTGGCTCAGCCGGCAAACCGAATTCTTCGACCTGCAGGCTGCACTCTGGAGCGATCTCCTGTCGCTCGACACCACGCTTTGCCTCCCCGCCGGTACGCCGCCCGAAAAGGACCGCTCCTCATGAGACAGTATTTCCGCTTACCCCTGCTCTCCACCCTGCTGAGCTTCGCGGTCCTTCTACCCGTATCGGCAACCGCCGCCCCGAGTGCCGGGGTCACCACGGCGGCGGCGCATAGCGGCTCGCTTTCGGAGACCGTGCTGTCCTATGGCACGCTCGCCGCGGCCCCGACCGGCAGCCGGAATGTGATCGTGCAATATGATGCCATCGTCGAAGAAGTGATGGTGCATGCGGGGCAGTATATCGCCCAGGGCACCCCGCTCGCTCGCATCACCACGACGCCGGCTGCCGCTGCGCAATATGCACAGGCCCGCAGCGCCTATGATCTGGCGCGCTCGGAATTCCAGCGGCAGACGCGGCTGAACAAGGCCGGACTTTCTTCCAACGATCAGCTCGCCACCGCGCGCAAGTCGCTCAACGATGCGTTTGCACAACTGAAGGCTCAGAAGAAGGCAGGTGCGTCGACCGGATCGACACTTCTCAAAGCGCCGGTCAGCGGCGTCGTCACCTCATTGAGCGCCGCGCAGGGCGACCAGCTCACCGCGGGAAGCGTCGTCGCCTCTGTCTCCAGCAGGAAAGGGCTCGTCGCCAGACTGGGACTCGAACCCGAAGACGCGACCCGCCTGTCGCCCGGCGACAAGGCCACGCTTTCGATGCCGCTCGACGGGAACCGGAAGATGCAGGCGACGCTCCGCTCCGTCGGAGGCATGATCGATCCGCAGAGCAGGCTCGTTCCCGCTATCGCCACCTTCGACAATCCACCCGAAAACCTGCCGGTCATCGGCACGACCATGGTGGCGCATCTCTCGCTGCCACCCCGCGAGGGCATCCTCGTGCCGCGTAGCGCCATCCTCGAAGATGGGGAAGGTACCTACACCTACACCGTCGAGAACGGCAAGGCGGCTCGCCACAATGTGAACATCCTTGCCGAAACCGACACGACATCGCTCATCGGCAAAGGCATTGCACCCGACGCCACGGTGATCGTCTCGGGGAATGCGGCGCTTGAAGACGGTATCGCAGTGCATGAGGTGTCCAAATGACGATCGCCGAATGGGCCGCCAAGCACCGCTACTCGATCCTCTTCCTGCTGGCCGTCGCCGCGATCGGCGGCGCGATGAACGGCTTCGGGCTCCCGGTCGCGCTCTTCCCGCATGTGAGCTTTCCGCGGATCGCCGTCACTGTCGATGCGGGCGACAGGCCCGCGCCACAAATGGTGGCGGAAGTCACGCGCCGCGTGGAAACAGCGGTCAAGATCGTCCCGGGTCTTCAGGAAACACGCTCGACCACGAGCCGCGGCAGCGCCGAGCTTTCGCTCAACTTCGCCTGGGGCGAGGACATGGCCACGCGCACCTTGCAGGTCCAGTCCGCCATCGGCCGCATCCTGCCGAGCCTGCCGCAGGGGACGAACTTCGAAGTTCGACGGATGAATCCGACGGTCTTTCCGATTGCCGCCTATTCGCTGACATCCGACAAGATCGACACGACCAAGCTGCGCGAAATCGCCAAATACGAGCTGGTGCCGCTTTTATCGTCCATCAACGGGGTCGCGCAGGCCTCGGTGATGGGCGGCAGCGCGCCGGAAATCAGGATCGATGCCGATCCCGGTCTGCTGGCAAGCTACGACCTGACGATGAAGG
>CAYSVF010000327.1:0-3584 GCA_964434415.1 uncultured Parvibaculum sp. | reverse complement strand
TCGCATCCGCGTGCAGATGGAAAATCGGCTGCGCCAGGCGGCACAGGACGGCACTCAGGTGCTGATCGTCCGCGCGGGCGATTTTCTCGGCGGGCTCTCCGGAAACAACTGGTTCGCCGCCGCGGTCGTGAAGCCGGGCAGGAAGCTTCGCCGCATCGTTTATCCCGGAAAGCCCGACGTCGGCCATGACTGGGCCTACCTGCCCGACCTTGGCGAGACTTTTGCGCGGCTCGTCGAGCGCCGGGACGATCTGGCGCCCTTCGAGCGGTTCCATTTCGAAGGCTTCTGGTTCGAGCGCGGGATCGATCTGGCGCATGCGACGCGCCGCGCGGCGGGCAATGAACAGCTCCCCATCCGCGGCCTCCCCTGGTGGGCGATCTTTCTGGCGTCTCCCTTTGTGGAGATGTTCCGCGAGATGCTGGAGATGCGTTACCTCTGGAAGAGACCTCTCCGTCTGGACAATGCCAAGCTCACCGCCTTTCTCGGCGAAGAACCCCGCACGCCCGTTGAAACCGCCTTGCGCGAAAGCTTGACCGAACTCGGTTGTATCAAGCGGCCTCAGGTCAAGGCGCTCGCTGCTTCGCGAAAAAACGCGGCCACCGCGTGACCGCGCAACCCATGGCAATGGAGAGAAGGCAATGAACCCCTTCAGAAAAGCCGAAGAGATCCTCTATCTGATGGCCGTCGCCATCCTCTGGACCTATGTCTTTACGCTCGCCGTATTCGGCGTCGGTCCTTATGTGGTGTGACGAGAAGGGGCTCGGACCCACTCCGGGCCCTTTTCATCCGTATCAGGAAGGAACGGCACCGTCGATTTCCGCCACCCGCTTGCAGGCGGGCCTTTCATTGAGGCCGGTGCAATAATCGATAAAGGCCTGCCGTTTCTCGAACACGCCGCTATGCATCGCCCAGTCTATCTGGAAGGCGACATAGACATCGGCCGCCGAGAAGCGGTCGCCGGCAATGTAGCGCTTGCCCTTCACGGCTCCTTCGAGTGCGTCGTTCACCGCAGCCAGGTTGCCATAGCCGACCATGCGCTCCTGATCGGTAGAGGGCTTGACGCCGAGGGAGGCATCCGCAAGCACGGCTTCCACCGGGCCCGCGGCAAAGAACAGCCAACGATAATAGTCCGCCCTATCCTGCGGGGCGGGGGCAAGCCCCGCTTCGGGAAAGGCATCGGCGAGATAGGCGCAGATCGCCGCGCATTCCGTCACGATCCTGTCGCCATGCTTGATGGCAGGCACCTTGCCCATCGGGTTGATGGCCAGATAGTCGGCGTCTTTCATCGTCGTGCCGTAGTCGAGAATTTCGGTGCGATAGGGAGCGCCGACCTCTTCCAGCATCCAGCGCACGATGCGCCCGCGCGACATGGGGTTTGTGTAGAAAATCAGTTCTTCCGACATGAATGGCTCCGTTGATGAGAGGGGGTCCATATCAGGAACATTTGAGGCGGTCAGCACAAAAAAAGCCCCGGCCGGAAAGGCCGGGGCCACATTTCTTCAAGCCGCCGAAATCACTCCGCGGCAGCCTTCAGACCCTGAAGCGCTTCCGCAGGCATGCGCTCGGCGAATTCGCGGCAGGCCTGCACATATTCCCGCTTCAGCCTGTCCACGAGTTCTCCAACGGGCGGGGCGTCCTTGATCTGACCGATGCCCTGACCGGAACCCCAGATGTCCTTCCAGGCCTTCTGCTTCATGTTGCCGCCCGAGCCGAAATTCATCTTCGACTTGTCGGCTTCGGGCAGATTGTTGGGGTCGAGCCCAGCGGCGGCGATGGAGGGCGCAAGGTAGTTGCCATGCACGCCGGTGAAGAGG
This sequence comes from uncultured Parvibaculum sp., assembly GCA_964434415.1. Lineage (GTDB taxonomy): Bacteria > Pseudomonadota > Alphaproteobacteria > Parvibaculales > Parvibaculaceae > Parvibaculum. Next base: position 1,770 of record CAYSVF010000327.1, on the reverse strand, counting down.
TTCGAATAGATGATGTCCTCGGCGCTGTGCTCGATGAGGTTCTGTTTGTAGGCGGCATCCGCATTCGCTTCCTGCGTGGCGACGAAACGCGTGCCGAGATAGGCAAGGTCTGCGCCCATGGCGAGCGCGCCGGCAACGCTCCAGCCGTCGGACATGGCGCCCGACAGGATCACCGTACCGTCGAACCACTGCTTCACTTCACGAACAAGCGCAAACGGCGAGAGCGTGCCCGCATGACCGCCGGCGCCGGCGCAGACGAGGATGAGCCCGTCGACGCCCTGTTCGGCGGCTTTCTTCGCATGTTTTACGTTGATGACGTCGTGGAAGACCTTGCCGCCATAGGAATGCGCACCCTTTACCACTTCTTCCGGCGGGCGGAGCGAAGTGATGATGATCGGCACTTCGTGCTTCACGCACATTTCCATGTCGTGCTCGAGGCGATCGTTCGAGGCGTGACAGATCTGGTTGACCGCGAAGGGGGCGACCTTCTTGTCCGGATTGGCGGCCTGATATTCGGCCAGTTCGTTCTTGATGCGGATGAGCCATTCTTCCAGCACATGGGCCGGGCGCGCGTTGAGCGCGGGAAACGAGCCCACGATCCCCGCCTTGCACTGGGCGATGACGAGTTCGGGACCGGAAACGATAAAGAGCGGTGAACCGATCACCGGCAGTTCCAGCCGGCCTTTGAGACTATCGGGCAGGGCCATGTTTTCCTCCGCATGTAAATTTGTTAGGGAGACTATGGACTGGATTTTCTTCCCGCGCTTGTTCTTGAGTGAATAACTGACGGTCAATTATTGAACAGAGGGAATGCCGCAGCGTCAGCTTTTGCCCGAAAGGCGATCTCTGTCGGCCTTGGCCTTTTCCGCGATGAAGTCGAGCACGGCGCGGACCGGCGCGGTGTCGCGCAGGTCGGGATGGGCGAGCAGCCACATATCGGTGCCATTGGCCAGCTTGTGCGGCGCGATGCGCACCAGGTCGTCATAATGGTCGCCCGTGATGCAGACGAGCGTCGATATGCCGATGCCGGCGCGAACCGCCTGAACGAGATCGGCATCCGCCACGCAGCGCAGCGCGGTCTTCCCGCCCTCGGTGACATGGGCAAGCCATTTGGCAAGCTCCACTTCCGCCGCGACGCCGCCGAAGGACACGATACGGTGGTCCTGCCATTCCTCGCGGCGCGAGGGCAGGCCATGCGTCTCCGCATAGGCCTTGCTGGCGTAGAAGCCAACGCCTATGCGGCCGATCTTGCGCCCGACCACATTCTCGCGGCCCGGCCCATAGGGACGGATCACGACATCGGCGTCGCGTCGCTTGACCGAGACATGCGCAATCTCGTTCACCAGCTCGATTTCGACGCCGGGATGCCGCTCTGCGAGTTCGCCGAGATAGGGCATGAACCAGTAGCAGGCAAGGCTGTGCGGCATGGCGACCCGGACGAGCCCCTGCGCCTCGCCATCAGCGCTGTTGGCGGCATGGAGCGCGCGTTCGGCGGCCAGCGCCATCGGCTCCACTTCCGCGCGCAGCCTTTCGCCCGCGCCGGTCAACGCATAGCCGGTCTGTTCGCGCACGAAAAGCTTCGTGCCGAGCTGCGTTTCGAGCGCCGAGATGTGGCGGCCCACGGTGGCGTGGCTGAGGCGCAAACGCCGTCCGGCGGCGGAAAGACTTTGCGTCTCCGCCACGGCGAGAAAGATCCGATAGGCGTCCCAGCTGGCATCGTTGTTCATACCTGAACATATCATTGATTAATGGCGTAAGGACAACCTGTTG
>CAYSVF010000326.1:0-3590 GCA_964434415.1 uncultured Parvibaculum sp. | reverse complement strand
ACATCGAAGCCCGCATTCTTCAGTTCTACCGAGATGGCATGGCCGATACCGCGCGTTCCGCCGGTCACAACTGCTACACGTGTCATCCGTGCGCCCTTTCTTCCGAATTCGTTTCCTGAGGTAACGGGACTATCCGGGCGGCACTTTTCATCATGCCTGCCCGGATGTCCTTGCGTTCGATCAATCCCGCTCGACGCAGAGCGCGATGCCCATGCCGCCGCCGATGCACAGCGTGGCGAGACCCTTCTTGGCGTCGCGCTTCTGCATTTCATGCAGCAGCGTGACGAGAATGCGTCCGCCCGATGCGCCGATCGGGTGGCCGATGGCGATGGCGCCGCCATTGACGTTGACCATGGAGGTATCCCAGCCGAGATCCTTGTTCACGGCGAGCGCCTGGGCGGCGAAGGCCTCATTGGCCTCGACGAGATCGAGATCGTTGACCGACCAGCCCGCTTTTTCCAGCGCCGCGCGCGAGGCCGGGATCGGACCCGTCCCCATGATGGAGGGATCGACGCCCGCCTGCGCCCAGGAGACGATCCGCGCGAGCGGCGTCTTGCCTTCCTTGGCGGCGCGCTCGCCCGACATCAGCACCAACGCGGCCGCGCCGTCATTGATGCCCGACGCATTGGCGGCGGTCACCGTGCCGCCATCCTTCTGGAAAGCGGGCTTGAGACCGGAAATGCCCTCGATCGTCACGCCGTGCTTGATGAACTCGTCGCTGTCCACCACCGTCTCGCCCTTGCGGGTCTTGATGGTGACGGGGACGATCTCGTCCTTGAAGCGGCCCGAGGTCTGGGCGGCTTCCGCCTTGTTCTGCGAGGCGACGGCGAAGGCGTCCTGCTCCTCACGGGTGATCTGCCACTGCTTGGCGACGTTTTCCGCCGTCTGGCCCATGTGATAGCCGTTGAAGGCATCCCACAGCCCGTCCTTGATCATCGTGTCGATGAACTTCACATCGCCCATGCGCGCGCCCGAGCGCAGATAGGCGGCATGGGGGGCCTGGCTCATGCTTTCCTGACCGCCGGAGACGACGATCTCGCTGTCGCCATTGAGAATGGCCTGACAGCCCAGCGCGACCGAACGCAAACCCGAGCCGCAAAGCTGGTTCACGCCCCAGGCCGGTACTTCCGCCGGCAGGCCGGCATTGATGGAGGCCTGGCGGGCCGGGTTCTGCCCCTGGGCGGCCTGCAGGATCTGGCCCATGATGACCTCGGAAACCTGGTCTTTCTCCACGCCCGCACGCTCCAGCGCCGCTTCGATGGCGACCCGGCCCAGCTCATGGGCCGGAAGGGTGGACAGCGCACCGTTAAAAGACCCGACAGGGGTTCGCGCGGCCCCCGCGATGACAACTTCGGTACCGGATTTGCTCATTTGAAGCTCCCTGTTTTTTGGGCCGGATCGCTTGCTTGCGTCCGGTTCGGGGGGACTGACACTGCCCGGCAATGCTCTCCCGCTCGCCCTGCCGCCCCGTCAGGGGACGGCAAAAAAGCAAGCCCGGCAATAGCCTTCGTCCTACGCATATGCAATGCGGGACTTGCGCATTGCAACATTACCGCGTCAGAATACACAAGATTGGGGGAGACGGGAGACCGCATCGGCATCATCTCTGCATATGACAATGCGGCTATGTCCCTAATATGAAGGCGCATCCGCCGGCGGAATTCCGCCCGCATGAAGACCGCCTTCGTAAAATGCCCGTCTTGCGGAAAACTGGTGAATAGAGCCGGATAACGGCCAGGAGAGTTCAATCACGGAGGTTCGGGACCGGCAGGAAAGCCTGACGGCCCGAAGGGGCCCGACCTAAAAACGGTGTCTGCGTTTCAAGCCTTCGTAGAAACAAGGTGGTAAAAACCGTGGCGAAAAAGACCGCTTCCACGGATGACGACGTCATCATAATCAAGAAATACGCGAACCGTCGTCTCTACAACACCGCAACGTCCAGCTATGTCACGCTCGACCATCTTTGCGAGATGGTGAAGGAAGGGCGCGAATTCGTCGTTCGCGATGCCAAGACCGGAGACGACATCACGCGTTCCGTGCTGGCCCAGATCATTTTCGAGGAAGAAGGCAAGGGTCAGAACCTGCTGCCGATCAATTTCCTCCGGCAGGTCATCCGCTTTTACGGCGACAGCCTGCAGACCTTCCTGCCGTCCTATCTCGAAATGAGCATGAACACCTTCACCAAGGAGCAGGGAAAGATCCGCGACCGGATGGCGAACGCCTTTGGCGGACGCGAACGCTTCGAGCAGATCGAGGACCAGATCCGGCAGAACATCGAGATCTTCGACAGCGCCATGCGCATGTTCACCCCCTTCTCGCCGACCGGACGGCCCGGCGGACAGGAAGGCGGTCAGGCGGAAGAAGGGTCGGCGGAAAAGCCCGCCGGCGACACGCCGGACAGCAAGGCCCGCAACAAGGAACTCGACGAGCTGAAGCAGCAGATTGCAGCCATGCAGGCCCAGCTTGCAGCCATCAGCAACAAGGATGACGGCGAGGGCAGCTCCTCGCAGAGCTGAACCCGTCCGCCTCTAGCTCGCCTCGGCGCCGGCGGCCGATCTGGTCGGCGCGGAGGCGATGCCTGCCCCGTAAAGATCGATGTCGGGACGGCCGAACATGAAGCCCTGGAAATAATCGACGCCGAGCTTGCGCAGAATGTCGGCGTCTTCCTCGCTGTCAACCCATTCGGCGATGGTGGGCAGGTTGAAATTATGCGCCAGCTCCACCAGCGTCCGCAGGAAGACCTGATTGTCCGGATTTTGCGCAACACCCTCCACATAGGACCCGTCGATCTTGACCATATCGACATCGAGCGTCTTGAGGTTGCGGAACGAGGTGTAGCCCGCGCCGAAATCGTCGATGGCGATCCGGCAACCCATGTCGCGGAAGGCGCGGATAAAGGCCGCCGTGTCCTTCATCTCGTGAATGGCGAGCGTCTCGGTGATTTCGATGATGAGGCGTTCCGCCATGCCCGGATGGGCGCGCAGTTGCGCCTCCAGCGTCTCACGCCACATTCGGTCGCCGATGGTCCGGCCCGACACATTGACCGAGAGCTGGGCCTGCGGATAGTCGCGGAGCGTTTCCACCGCGAGTTCCATGGCCCTGAAATCGAGGAAACCGATCAGGCCGAGTTTTTCAGCCACCGGCACGAAGGCGCCGGCCGGCGCGACCTCGCCGTTTGAATCGCGCATCCGGATCAGGCATTCGTGAATGAAGGGGCGGCCCGCCGTATCCACGATCGGCTGATAGGCGAGCATCACGCGCCGCTCGTTGAGCGCGGCCAACAGATCGTCGGCGACGCTGATATTCTTGAGACGGACCTTTTCGCGCTCGCTGGACGGCGTGTAGATGACATAGCTGTCGCGATGCATCTGCTTGGCGGCCATCAACGCCTCTTCCGCGCGCGCCATCGCCTTGTCGGCATCGGCTGCGTTGCGCGGCAGCGCCACCGCGCCCGCCGAGATGGTGGCGGCCACAGGCCCGCGCGTGGTGGAAATAACCTCTTCGCGCACGCGCGCCAGCAGGCGCTGGCAGATGCTGTCGAGGCGTTCCTCGTCGCAGGAAGCCAGCACGAGACCGAACTTGTTTCCCGC
>CAYSVF010000325.1:0-3611 GCA_964434415.1 uncultured Parvibaculum sp. | reverse complement strand
CCCGATCCACGCGAGACGCTGGACCTGCCGCCGCAGGAAAGCCGAGAGGTCCCCGCCGAAGACCGTCTTCGCTATAACGGTCCGGAACGCCGCCGGCGCGATGTCAGCCCCGCGGTGGAACGCAGGGGCAGCGTGCCGCCGCGCGTGAAAACCTCGATCCGGCTGGAGCAGCACCGCTATGTGCGCATGAGGCTGGCCTCGAAGGTGCTGGAGCGGACGCATCAGGACCTGATGATTTCCGCAATCGACGCCTATCTCGATGCGCTGCATGTGCCGCGTTTCGATCCCCGCAAGCGCTACCTCAAGTAATGCATTCAAATGGATAGCGGATGCTGCGCACCGTCTTCCCGCGCGTTGAGGAAAACAGTGCCAATGAAATGGCGAACAGTATTTAATTTTTCTCGTCAAGTGTATGAAACCTTGATTTTTCATAGCTAAAACAGCTATAGAGTGCCCAACCGAGATAAATTGAATCGAAACCGGAGCAAGTCGCCGTGAAGTCCGCGCCCGGTTTCGGCGAGCAGGGGCGGGGCATAGTGACGGCTGAACTGATCGACATGACGGCGGAAATAGTTGCCGCTTATGTGGGACATAATAATGTCGCGCCGGATGACGTATCTAAACTGATCGAACTCGTTCATGGCGCCCTGGCGCAGGCCGCGTCGGGCGAAGAGGCCGCATTGGAGCCTCTGCCGGATCCCGCCGTCCCGGTGGATCAGTCGATTACCGCCGAATATCTGATCTGCCTGGAAGACGGCAAGAAATTCAAATCGCTGAAGCGCCACATCCGGACACATTACGATCTGTCGCCGGAAGAATATCGCGAGCGCTGGGGCCTCCCTGCGGATTATCCGATGGTTGCGCCCAATTATGCGAAGGCACGTTCCCGCCTTGCCAAGAAGATGGGGCTCGGCCAGAAGGGACGCGGCGCGGGCACCCGCAAAAGCTGACCCCGCTTCCTGGCTGCATTCCGCGCGCTTGCAATCTTCCCGGACGGGATTCATCATCGTTCAAGTGATTCGCGCGCCGTTCCGGCGGTAGCGGTATGCTGAAAGGATGGAGCCCTGTCGCACGCAGACGAGATAGGCAGTTCGCAGCTTCAGACGATCCGTGCACAGCTTATCCTGCCGGAGCAGCAGGAGTTGTTCGACTACTGGCGCAGCAAGGTGCCGGGCGAACCGACCGGCGCGACCGGCCATTGCCCGCGCCGGATCGACATTCATCCCGGTGAAATGCGCGCGCTTCTTCCCTCGATCAGCCTTTACGATGTCGTGGACGGCAACCCGTCGCGCCTGCGTGTGCGCCTGGCGGGAACGCGGCTGCGCGATTATCTGGGTCAGGAAACGACCGGCCTCATGCTCGACGAGCTGGAGCAGGGAGACGGGCGGGCCTATTGGGAAGTCGCCTATCGCGAGGTCATCCGCTCGCGGCGCCCGGCACAGGGCGTCATCGAGGCAGGCCGGCCGGGCGGCGCGAAACTCTTCCGCTTCTGGCTGCGTCTGCCGCTCGAAAACGAGGAAGGCCGCATTCACATGGTGATGGGCCATGACGTTTTCCTGCAGTCGGAAAAGGCGCATGCGCTGGCAAGCCGCGCCAGCCTTCAGATCGCCTGACCACTTTCCACCCCCCCTGTCTTCTTTCATGACACCGCCGCTTGATGTTGCGCCGCCTCATGGGCGACACTATGCGCAGGGGACGGTGACGAGAGTGGAGGAGACCCATGCGTTTTGCTGGAAGGATGAAGCCGTCTGCCGTTCGGGCCGCCGGTGCGATCGCGGTGACCCTTTCGGTCGCGTTCCTCGCCGCGCCTCAGGCGCGCGCGGCCAATGCGGTGCTTGAAGGCGGCGCCAAGACCATCCAATCCGGCGAAAGGGCGGTCTTCAACATCAAGGGCGCCGCGAGCGTTCCGACCGACCTTGCCGCGCAATGCACCATTCGCGATGTGACGGGCCGCGCCGCCATCACCTTCGATGCGGAAGGCTATGTGCCACTCTCCTCCCCCGCGGTGGGCGACCGGCTGTCGCTGGCGCGTGGCGAGACGCGAGACTATTCGCTGAACGGTGCGATCCGTCCGGCGGACAAGGGCGAGAGCTACATCGCCTTTTCCATGATCGATCAGCCTGCGTCCTTCTGCTTTCCCGGCATGGAATGCGGCGGCAAGGACGAAGTGGCGAACAAGGCGACGGTGGAGTGCCGCAACGCCGGCGAGTGAGCGCGCGGGCAGGCGAGTACATGGGCGTCTAGTCGAAGCGGCGGATCATCAGCGCGACGGGCGCAAGCCAGTCGATCCCGTCCAGCCGCGTCGCCTCGGCCCCGGCAATGGGGACGAGCGCCAAGGCATCTTCGTTCCCGATAGAAACCAGTTTCCCGAAGCGGACCGTTCCCCCGGCTGACAGGATGCAGTCCCGCCCCGCGAACCGCGCCGCCTCGCCCGCCGCATGTCTGCTGCCGACCAGAAGGTCGCCGGATCGATAGGGGCCGAAGGTGCCGGCGATGCGAAGGGCCACGGGCTCGCGCACCGCCACATCCAGGGTGAGGGATGTTTTCCCCGGCGGGGGCGGACTGACGCCGCCATCGGGCGCGAGCGATCCCGCCAGCAGGGCCGCGCCCTCGTCCGGCGTGGCGATGAGGTCGCTCACGGCGACATCCAGTGCGCTTGCGAATTTTTCCAGCCAGTCGGTGGACACCGTCATGTCCGCCGTTTCCAGACGCGAAATGGTCGCCGCCGTCGTGCCGAGACGGCGCGCGAGGTCTCCCTGCGTCAGGCCGCGGCGGGTGCGGAAATGGCGGAGGCGGGTCTTCACGGGTGGGGGCTCCGAAAGAGTCGATCGACCGATATATTATCCCCGGTTTACGAAATGCGTAAATAATTGTCCAGTATATTCGTAAGTTCACAGTTTGTTTCCGTGACACGGACGGTAGCTGGAGGGAAGAAATGCAGGCGAGCGAAAGGGCGGTCCTACCCGGTCGGCAAGGAGAACGCTGGCGTCACAAAGGCCCCATGGTCACCTTGTCGGAACCGGACCGGCTGGCGCAGGTGGCGCTGATGCAGGAGGTGATCGCCCGCGCCTGGAACGTGCCGGTCGTCGAACTGCGCGCCCCGACCCGCCGCCATGCGCCCGTGGCGCAGGCCCGACAGGTCGCCATGTATCTCACCCATGTGGCTTTCGGGTTCAGCCTTTCCGCGGTCGGGCGCTATTTCGGCCGCGACCGGACGACGGCGGCCCATGCCTGCCGGCTGATCGAGGACCGGCGGGACGACGCGGCTTTCGACCTGCTGCTCGACCGGCTCGAACAATCGGTGCGGGCCCATGCCTGCGACTGCATCGGCAAATCGGGAGGCAATTGAGCCATGGCTGTCGCCGAGCGGGAGCTGGCAAGGGAAGTAAGGCGGCTGTTCAGGCGGTTCGGCGAAACCGGCGCCTATGTGGCGCGGCTGCCGGAGGGAGATTACGGACTGTTCGTGGCGCGTAACCGCTGGCGGCGCCCGGTCCTGAAGCTGGAGGCGCGGATCTGGCGGGATATGGAGGCGCGCGATCTCGTGACCTGCCGCGAGAACAGGGAGAATGCCGAGATATGGACGCCGAGCGAGGCGGGCCGCGCCTGGTTCC
>CAYSVF010000324.1:3054-3612 GCA_964434415.1 uncultured Parvibaculum sp. | reverse complement strand
GCCCCAGGCACCGCGTGAAAAGCTCAGAAACAGCCCCAGCACCAGAACCGCCGTCGGCAGCGCCATCCACAGATCGCGCAATCGCGTGGCCACCGAAAGTCGATAGGCCAGAAACAGCGTGGGCCCGACAAGGAACGGACCGTACACATTCGGGTCGTTGAAGGTGCCCCGCGCGCGGCCATATTCCACGAACATGCCGGGCGTCAGACCGAAATAGCCGGCAATTCCCGCCAGCGCTGCGGCACAGGCCGCGGCTGTGTAGCACCAGAAGATCAACAGCAGACGCCGCCGCGGATCTTCATAGACATAGGACGTGAAAAAAATGAATGTGATGACGAGATAGGCCAGCACCATCGTTGCGGTGTTGGCCTTGTCGACATAGACGGCGCTGAGGCCGCCTATGCCCATGCCCATCATGACCAGGCCCCAAACCAGCGCCGGCCAGGCAAGACCGCGCGGCAGGCGAAGGCCTAGGATAACGACCAGCATGGTCACCGCGACCATCAGCAGGTCGTAGGGGGCGGGCTGCTCATCGCCTCGAGCCCCGACGACGTCTAA
>CAYSVF010000324.1:0-3044 GCA_964434415.1 uncultured Parvibaculum sp. | reverse complement strand
CTGCTCAGCAGCGCAAGCCCGACAATGACATCGGCGAGCAGCACGCCCAAGCTCCAGCGATGGGCATTGCCCCGCGCCATCCTGTCATCGATTTCGACCTGCCAGCCCTGCATTGGATTTCCGGTTCAGTTTCGCAGCGAGGCTTCGGGGACGGCATGTCCTCCCTCGGCCTTCTGTCGAGACTGCGCGTGCGATGCGACGAGCCTCTCGTAGAAACTCAACACGTCCCCGACCATGCGTTGCGTGGAAAAATCAGACCGAACGCGCGCCTGCAATCGCACGGCCCGCTCGCTCAGCGCCTCGGCGTCTTCACACGCTTCCTCCAGCGCGCGCCGCAATGCGGCCACGTCGCCCGGCGGCAGGAGCGCCGCCGCGTCGGGACCGAAAACTTCCGACATCGCGCCGACATCCGTTGCGATGAAAGACTTGCCCGCGGCGATGGTCTCCAGCGCCACATAGGGCAGCGATTCAGCAAGCGACGGCATGACGACCACCAGCCCCCGCCGGAACGCTTCGCGCGCCGGCATCGGTCCGAGAAACGTCACATCCGCATGCGGCGACAACCGGTTCGTCTGCGTTCTGAATTCAGCTTCGTCCGGCCCGCTTCCCACAATGGCGAGCGACGCCCTCGCCTTCATGCCCGACAGCGCATCGATGAGAACGGACACACCCTTCAGCTGTCGCAATTCGCCGATGAAGACAAAATCCGCTGCGCCCTCGTCCGCTTCGACCGGCGCGAATTCGTCCGGGCGAACGCCGTTCGGAATGACGATCGATGCGGCTGACGGACGTCCGATCTTTTCGTCATAGGCGCGCTGGCTGAAACTCGACTCGAAGATGAAGCCATCGGTGCGGCCCTTGAGGAGCCTTTCCATGGCGAGAAAGACGGCACCTGTCGGCGACAGGCCCGTATAATGGAGCGCACCGCCATGTGGCGTGTAAAGACGAATGGCGCTGTGGCGGCGCGACAGCAGCCGGGCGTAAGCCCCGCCCTTCGCGCCATGCCCATGCAGAATATCCGGCCGCAGACGCCGGGCAATATCGCCAATCTGCTCAAGCGCGCGGAAGTCGCCGATCCCCGGCAGGCGTCCCATCGGGACGATATGCAGACCGAGCCCGCAATGGCGTTCCAGCTTTTGCAGCATGGCGCGCGACACCGTGTTGCCCCGGGGCGGTTCCGCGCACAGAACGCCGGTCATGACGCCGGCCTCCTGCTGGCCTTCAACCAGATCGCAGACATGACGGAAAAGCCCGCCCATGGGGTGCCGAAGGATATGCAGGACCCTGAGCGGCGAACGGTCCGGGCCATGCGGCAGGCCGGACATCAGAAATAGCGCTCCATGACGAGAATGGTGTCGCCGGGCTTCACGACGGCGGTGGATTCGACATTCATCTCCACCACCTTGTTGCCGTTCTGCCGGGTAATGCGCACGACATCCCGGTCGGCGCGGTACGTATACCCACCCGCGATCGCAACGGCGGTCTCGACCGTCATTCCGTTCACATAAGGGTACTGCCCGGCTTTCGCGATCTCGCCCAGAATGAAGAAGGGCCGGAATTCCGACACCTGGACACTCACGCTGGGATTGCGCAGCAGCGTCTTGCCCAGCTCCGCCTCGATTTCGCTTTCAAGCTGTTCGGTGGAAAGACCCGTCGCCTTGACCGGCTTGAGCAGCGGCATCGACACCATGCCGGAGCCATCCACGGCGAACTCTCCGCTGAGATCGGGCTGGCCGAAAACGGTCACACGAAGCTTGTCGCCGGACCCCAGCGTGTAAGGCGCGTCATTGTCGGCCATAACCGACCTCTCGGCGACGATCCCCTGAGAGGTACATCCGGCGAGAAGCCCAATGGCAAGGATGGCGGCAAGAAAACGAAAAATCATGTGCTGACCCAAGCTCGGCGTTAACCACCCGATGCTATCTCTCGAAGGGTTAATTCTTCGCTAGCCGGATCGGCCTCCGGGCTTCAAGCCTCAACAAATACGTCGATTTTTCGAAAATCGCATGGTCCTTGCAGGACTCGCGTTAAGGCTTCCGTTACCCAAAACGCGTTTACTAGCCTTGGACACGAATAACGCCACCGAGGCCGAGAGTGAGCAATTCCCAACCCAGCCAGGTCGTAACCTTCGGCGACCGCCGCCGTTCCGCGCCGAACGAGGCCCAGGCGGATCTGTCGCCCTGGGACGTATTGCGCGGCCTCTGGGCCCGCAAGGAAGTGATTGCGCTCGTCTTCGCCGCCACCATGGCGCTTTGCCTGGTCTGGCTGGCCACGACCTCTCCCGTCTATACCGCCTCGGCGCGCCTTCTCCTTGCGCCGCGCACAGGCGAGATCTCGAATTTCGATTCCAAGAGCCAGCCGCGCCTCCCGGATGACGAGACGGTGCAGAGCGAAATACAGCTCATCACGTCGCGCCCGCTGATCGAGAAACTGATCAAGGACCTCAATCTCGACCGGATGCCGACCTACAACCCGGCCCTTCGCGAGCCCGGCATATTGTCCTTCTCCGGCGAAAAGAAAAACGACGCCACGGATCTCGACCAGGTGGTGGACAACGTCCTGGCGAAACTGAGCGTCTACCGTAAGGACACGTCTCGCGTGCTGGCCATCGACTTTTCCTCCGGCAACGCGAAGCTGGCCGCGCAGGTGCCGAACAAGCTTGCCGAGATCTATGTCGGCCAGCAGATCACCGACCGCGAAAACCTGAACCGCGAGGCCACGAAATGGCTGGGGGGACAGATCGAGGAATTGCGCGGCAAGGTTCAGAAAAGCGAAGCCAAGGTTGAAGCGTTCCGGACGAAATCCGGGCTCTTCATCACCAATGGCTCCACACTGCCGCGCCAGCAGCTCACCGACCTCAACTCCCAGCTCACCGTCGCGGAGTCCGATCAGGCGGCCGCCCACGCCAAGCTCCAGAACGCCCAGTCGCTTCTGTCGTCGGGTGCTCAAGTTGAATCGGCTATCGACGTCCTTCAATCTCCCCTGATCCAGCAATTGCGCCAGCAGGAAGTGCAACTCAAGGCCGAGATCGCTCAGCTTTCGGA
>CAYSVF010000323.1:0-3616 GCA_964434415.1 uncultured Parvibaculum sp. | reverse complement strand
ATCGAGACCAGCGTTCTTGAAGGTTTCGCCGTGATCATGCGCATCGGAAATTCCTGGTCATATTGGAGGCCATAATGGACGAGACGCCGGATCGCCTCCGAGCGGGAGGGCAGATCCGCCTGTGCCCGTCTCCATTGATCCACCAGATCGTTGAACTCTCTGGAGGCGACGAGCTGGATGCGCTGATCCAGTTTTTCCATGAAACCACTCCGGCGCGGGCCCGGATTCGCCTGAACGACCCGTCCGACCCGCTATCTACATCATTGGGAGAACCACCGGACCTTCGCGCGCGAACCCCGCATATATCCGCTAACCCCCTGCTATCCTTGAGTTTCTAGCATTGGAAGAGGGGCCTGTCCAAAGTTTGTGAAATCGCGCCGGTAACTGTTGTTGACAAACTTACACACCTTACTCATATAATCCTCAGCAACGGACTGGATGGGAGGTCCGGAACAAGGATCAGCAGGGCTCGCGCAAACCGCATTGAGACGCGGGCCGATTGGAGGATGCAATGGTGGACGACGAACTGAACTATCGCGGCGCACATCACCATGGCGAAGCGAAGAAGGGCCCGAAGGGCAAACCGACGGACCTGCATTATCGCGGCAAGGAATACAGCTCCGACCGCCAGCCACATGCCGAAACCCCGAGCCATCGCGATCATCGCGGCCTGCTCTATCGGGGCATTCAGCAGCGCTGACGCTGTCCGGCCGGTTACCCGGACGTAACTTGCTCGGATACCGCAACCGGCGCAGTATCCCGGCCGCTTCCCCCAGGGAGCACATCACAAGAAAAGAGCCGGTATCGAACTAAAAAAGCCACTCCATGCGCCGGCACGCGCGGGAGTGGCTTCTGTTTGCCTGACACCGGGAGATAAATTCGGGAAAAGTGGTGCCGCTTGGGTGACTCGAACACCCGACCCCATCATTACGAATGATGTGCTCTACCAACTGAGCTAAAGCGGCCCGCATCGCAGGCGTTTCGAAAACGCCGCCGAAAGAGGACCTCAAATAACGCGGCGCGCGCCCTTTGGCAATATCCCTGCGCTGCGGAAACGCGCCAGCCGCGAAGATTTTCCCGCCCAGCCGTGACAGTCGGCCTAAGGCGCATCCGACAGGGCAGGCTCGGACGTCTCGCCGGCTGCCCCGCCCAGCGCAAAACTCAGGAAACCGCGCACATCCGCCGCGCTTTCTTCCGGCACTTCTTCCATCGGCACATGGCCGGCATCGGCATAGGTGACGATCTTTGCCTGAGGGATACGCTTTTTGAATTCTCCCGCCACGGAAACCGGAATGAGGTGGTCCTGCGCACCCCACATCACCAGTACCGGCACCTCGATATCCGGCAGGCGGACGGCAAGACTGTCATCGTCCGGCTTGAAAGCGGCGAACCGCAGGGCGGTCGCCCGGCGATTGCCATCGTAAAGCGTGAGATCGTAATAGCGATCGACCATCTCCGGCGTCACCTTGGAAGGATCGGCGAAGACGCTTTTCACGCCTTCCTCGATTAGCGCGCGCGGCGTCACCCAGCGCATGATGACGCGGCCGATGGAACTGCGGGCCAGCTCGAAAGCCAGCGGCGCCTTTTCATCCTCGGAATGCTGACGCGGAATACCCGCGGAATCGACCAGGATCAGCGCCGTTACCTTGTTCGGATGGTCGACCGCATATTGCGCGGCAACCCCGCCGCCCATGGAATTGCCGCCAATGGCGAAACGGTCGAAGCCAAGCGCTACCATCACCTCGTCGACGAAATCCGCCATGGCCTTCCGGCTGTAATCGTCACCCGGCACCGCGCCGGTCAGGCCGTGGCCCGGCAGGTCCATGGTCACGATGCGGTAGCTGTCGCCGAGCTGCGCGGCCCATGGCTCCCAGGTCTGAAGCGAGGCATTGGACCCATGCAGCAGCACGAGCACCGGTCCGGCCTCATTGCCCTGCACGCGCACATGCGCATCCGCGCCATCCGGCAGTTCGATGAACTGCGATGGCGGCTGCGCGTATTTGGCAATGAGGTCTTCTTTGGGGATGTCGAAGCGAACCGCCGCAATGGCGATCACCACCAGCGCGGCAAGGACGAGCCCTGCAATCCCCCAGACAAAGCGTTTCACCATTTCGTCGAGCCCTCCCGTGCGTCGTCCTCATCCCCATCGGGACCGGGATCGTCGGGCACGGGCGGCACGATGACAAGGTCTTCTTCCGCTTTCGTATCGCCTTGGGCTGGTGAGGTCTTGACCGGCGCATCGGATTTCGGGGCCTCGGCCTTTCCGGCCGCGGGTTTTTCAGTCGCCCCGGCTGTCGCCGTGGCAGGTTGAGCGACCGGCGAACGAGGTTTTTCCGTCACATCGCGGGCATCGTCGCCGGGTGCGGAAAACGGTTCCGGCTCGACCGTTTCGGTGACCACGCTTTCATGCCGGTCTTCCGGCGCGCCTTCCGCCCCGCCCGGCATGCCGGATGCGGGCAGCCGGATGGCGGGCATCGTCCAGCTCAGCGCATCGAATTCGCCCGTGACCGGATTGATCGGCGACCAGCGCGGCGAGCGATAGGCCTCGCCCACCCATTGCGGATCGTCGGGCGCATGCAGCGCACGGGTAAGCCAGCCGCGCGACGAGCCGCGATTGCCGAACTCTCCTTCCTCGATTTCCGCCATCAGTTCGCACACCCGGCGTGTCGGCGCCGCTTCCGCACCGGCCCCGGTAAAGGGAGCAAGCGCCTTGCGCGCAGCCTGCCAGTCGCGTGCGCCGATGGCCGCGCGCGCGACGAGGATACGGCTCTCGACATGATCGGGGGCCAGCTTTTCAAGCTCATAGGCCCGCGTCAGCCGGTCATAGGCGCTTTCGCCCTCGACCATTTCCAGCCAGGCACTCGCGAGATCGGGATGGGGCTCATGCGCCCAGCCATCCTGGACGAGCTTCATCGCCTTGCGCGTGCGCCCCGTCGCGGCCGCGGCCCGCACGGCAAGCGCCATGGCGGGCGGGAAATAGGGAGCAAGCGACAGGGCCTCCGAGGCCAGCCGGAAAGCCCGCCCGAATGCCTTGCGGCCCGCATCGCCCGTCTGCATACGGGCGGCGACCTCCGCCTCCTGGGCCTGCGCCGTCAGCAGCACGGCGCGACGACGGCGCGCCTTCTCCCGGTCGATCAGCTTGGAAGCCAGTTCCGCGTCCAGCACGTCCAGCGCGGCCTTCCAGTTTTCCTCCGCCGCCTCGATTTCGAAAACGGCCTGCGCCGCCCAGGGCGTATTGGGGCGGAGCTTGAAAGCGCGTCTGGCGATCTTCAGCGCCTCGTCGCGGTCGCCCGCGCGCTTGGCCTGGATGAAGAGACCGCGAAGCCCGAGAAATTCCGTTTCCGGCGTGGCGATCATCTGGCGGAAATAACCCGCCGCCGCCTGATCGTCGCCCTCAAGCTGGGCGGCCTGCGCGGACAGGAGAAGGGTCATCGACGGCGCATCGAGAAGCTCGCGCGCATCCTTGGCAAAGCGTTTTGCATCGCCGGCATCGCCGGCGGCCACCGCCACCATGCCGCGCGAAAGCGCCAGGAAGCCCTTCTTCTGCCGCCGCTCCTGAAAATAGCGCGTCAGCTCCGCCGGGCTGCCCATCGCGCTCACGAAGAGGCGGTAGATA
>CAYSVF010000322.1:0-3619 GCA_964434415.1 uncultured Parvibaculum sp. | reverse complement strand
GACCCTGAGGATAAGTCATGGCCATTGAATGCATCGAAAGGCCGTCGCCCAATCTGGATGAGCGCAAGGGGCCGGTAGATATCCTCCTGATGCATTACACCGGCATGGAGACGGCGGACGCCGCGGCGGAACGGCTCTGCAGCGCGGAAGCGCGCGTCTCCGCCCATTACATGATCCATGAGGATGGACGGATCGTCCGCATGGTGCCGGAAGAGATGCGCGCCTGGCATGCGGGCGTTTCGAGCTGGGCGGGGGAAACGGACATCAACAGTCGCGCCATCGGCATCGAGATCGTCAATGGCGGTCATGATTTCGGTTGTCCGCCTTATCCGGACGCGCAGATGGCGGCGGTGGAAACGCTGTCGAAGGAAATTATCGCGCGCTGGCATATCCCCGCCCGTCGCGTCATCGGTCATTCCGATGTCGCGCCCGGGCGCAAGGCCGATCCCGGCGAATGGTTCGACTGGGCGCGGCTTGCGCGTGCCGGTATCGGGCTCTGGGTGGAGCCGGAAGAGATCGTGGAGGGGCCGAGCCTTGCCAAAGGCGAGCGGGGCGATCATGTCGCCGACCTCCAGTTCATGCTGGCCGATTACGGTTATGGCGTGGAGGTGATGGGCTGTTACGACGAAACGACCGAACAGGTCGTGACCGCCTTCCAGCGGCATTTCCGGCAAGCGAAGGTGGACGGCATTGCCGATATTTCCACCATCATGACGCTGCGCCGCCTGGTGGAGCTGGCGCGGGGCTAAGTCCGGCAGGCCCCCCGAAAGGAGCCTGCCGAAACGCTTTACGGGATCATGATGACCCGGCCGAAGGCGGACCGGCCTTCGATATAGGCATGGGCGTCGGCTGCTTCGGAGAGCTTGAACTCCTTGTCGAGCACCACCTTGAGTTCGCCCTTCGCGGCATCGTCGATAAGCGACTGGATGTTCTCGCGCACGCGCGGCGAGAAGATCTCCGCACCGAGGAACACGCCGGTGAGCGAGCGGTTGCCCGCCATCATGCTTTGGACATCCACCGTCATGGGTTCCCGGCCGGCGCGACCGACCATGGAGATGCGCCCGCGATATCCGAGCACGTCGATGGATT
Source organism: uncultured Parvibaculum sp. (assembly GCA_964434415.1). GTDB lineage: Bacteria > Pseudomonadota > Alphaproteobacteria > Parvibaculales > Parvibaculaceae > Parvibaculum. Next base: position 2,530 of record CAYSVF010000322.1, on the reverse strand, counting down.
TCTGAAGGGTGGAGCCGCCCACCGGATCGACCACGAGGTCGACGCCGCGATTTTCGGTGAGTTTCATCACCTCGGCGACGAGGTCCTGTTCGCGATAATTGATGCCGTGGTCGAGGCCGAATTCCTTCAGCCGGTCGAGTTTCTCCTGGCTCGACGCCGTGGCGATGACGGTCGCGCCCTCGCGCTTGGCAAGCTGGATGGCCGCCAGTCCGACTGCTCCGGCGCCGGCCTGAACGAGCACCGTCTCGCCGCGCTTCAGGTGCCCGAATTCGAACAGGCAGTCATGCGCCGTGCCGAAAGGGACGGGGATGGCGGCCGCCTGGCGAATGTCGAGCCCGTCCGGCACGGGCCAGGCGGTGGCGGCGAAGACGGCCCGCTTTTCGGCATGTCTGCCATACATGTTCACCGTCGTCACGCGCTGTCCGACCTTTAGGTCTTTCACATTGCTGCCGGTTTCCAGGATGGTGCCGGCCGCCTGATAGCCGACGATATGCGGCGTGGTGGCGAGTTCGCCGCCCAGCCGGTTCAGCGTATCGCCGCCTTCGATGGAGACGGCTTCCACCTGGATGACGATACCGTCATCGGGGCATTCGGGGTCCGGCACATCCTCGTATTTCAGGACGGTGGGCGGCCCGTTCTCGTAATAGACGGCGGCTTTCATGGATTTCCTCCCTGGGATCTGATTGATCAATTGGATCGATAGACGGCAATGTCGTTACGGAAGGGGCGGGGTACAAGCCCATTAATTGGCTTGACGGGGCCACGTCCCCGTCCCTAAGTCCTTTCCGGGTCAGATGGCCGGATGGCCGCTGTCGCAAGGCAGAGGAAAGTCCGGGCTCCACGGAAGCACGGTGCCGGATAACGTCCGGCGGGGGCGACCCCAGGGAAAGTGCCACAGAAAGCAAACCGCCTGCGGGTCAACCGGCAGGTAAGGGTGAAAGGGTGCGGTAAGAGCGCACCGCGCGGCCGGTAACGGTCGTGGCAGGGCAAACCCCACCGGGAGCAAAACCGAATAGGGGTGGCGCGTCCTCCTTTGCGGGGACAGGTCCGTTTCCGGACCGCCGCCCGGGTTGGTTGCAGGAGGCGTCCGGCAACGGGCGTCCCAGATGAATGGCCATCGACCGCCTTCGGGCGGGACACAGAACCCGGCTTACAGGCCATCTGACCCTTTTTCATCCCACTCATGCAGCGCGTTTTCATCGCCACTGTAATGCCCCGGTTTTTTCATGGGAGGGCATGTATGTTTTACTTTTGTTCTCAAAGTAACCGTCTCTTTTTGACCCGTCTTGACCGCAGGAATGCCGCAGAATTCCGCGATTTTACTAGGTGATCCCGTTGACGCCCATGAATTCCCATGTTATCCCATACTATCCCGTAGAGGTGCATGTCGGCCCATTTGTGCCCGGCGCTCAGGCGGGGCGCCGCGGGCGATTGGCCGGGCGGCGGGACAGGGGACGAGGTCGTCGGCATGGAGTCCTTCAGGGGGCGCTACACCAACAGGATCGATGCGAAGGGCCGGGTTTCCGTGCCTGCCAAATTTCGCGCGATCACGATCGGCCAGGGCTATAACGGCATCGTCTGTTTCCCCTCCCTCAAGGGGGCGTCCGTCATCGAGGGGTGCGGACCTGAATTTTCAAACCTGATCGAAGAGATGCTGGCGCAGCTCGCGCCCTTCTCCGACGAGCGCGAAGAGCTCGCCATGGTGTTGCACGGCAATTCCTGGGAGCTGATGTTCGATGCCGACGGCCGCGTCGTGCTGCCTGAGGAGCTGCGCGAACGCGCCGGCATCACCAATGAAGTGACCTTTGTGGGCATGGGCCAGCGCTTCCAGATCTGGGAGCCCGCGGCCTATGAGGCCCATTACGAGCAGGTGATGAAGAAGGTCGGTTCGCTGAGCGACCTTCTGAAGCCTCCGGCGCAGATGGCGCGCGAGCGCCGCGGGAACGATGGAGGTGCCTCGTGAGCGAGAAGGCGCCGCATATCCCAGTCATGCTGCCTGAAGTGCTCGAGGTCGTTTCCCCGAAAGATGGCGGTCTTTATGTCGATGGCACCTTCGGGGCGGGCGGTTATACGCGCGGCCTGCTGGAAAGCGCGGATTGCGCCGTGCTGGCGATCGACCGGGATCCCAATGCGATCCTGCGCGGGCGTGCGCTCGAAACGGAATTTGCCGGCCGTCTGACGCTGGTCGAGGGCTGCTTCGGCGATATGGCCGAGCTGGTGCACGGCCTCGGGCATGAGGCCGTGGACGGGGTGGTGCTCGATCTCGGCGTCTCCTCCATGCAGCTCGACGAGGCGGAGCGTGGCTTTTCCTTCCAGAAGGATGGGCCGCTCGACATGCGGATGAGCCAGAGCGGGCCGTCCGCCGCCGATGTCGTGAACGAATATGAGGAAAGCGAACTGGCGCGGATCATCGCTGTCTATGGCGAGGAAAAGCGGGCGCGTGCCGTGGCGAAGGCCATTGTGGCGGTGCGGCAGGAAGCCGCCTTTTCCCGCACGCTGGAGCTTGCCGACCTGGTTGCCCGGGTGGTGG
>CAYSVF010000321.1:0-3636 GCA_964434415.1 uncultured Parvibaculum sp. | reverse complement strand
CCCCACAATTGTCGCCAGAAGGAACGCCGCATGACTCGTCCCGGAACTCCCGTCAAAGAAGGAGACCGTCCGCGCTCCCTTGCGAACGCCGCCTTGCCGGAGCGACTGCACGCCGGAAAAGACGATGAACGCGACACCGGCGAGAGGGATCAGCCAGTACGGTCCATAATCCCTCGCCAATGTCTTTCTCGGTTTTTCGGGTTTCTCGGCTTCGGCGGGAGCCGCCTTTTCCTCGATGGCGAACGGTTCGGATACTTTCACCTTCTTGCCAAGAAGGGACGCCAGCTCTGCGCCCACTTCATTTGCAGCTTCTGGTGAGTTGAAATAAAGATTAAAAGAACTCAGCCTTAATTTATAGGATCGTTTTTCCGTTGTTTTAAAAGACTTCGCACAATCACTACGCTTTTCACATCTGATGTCAATCCGGTAACATTCGTTTTGTCGGGCAAAACCCACGGAAACAGCTTCTTCCAGACGAACCGAATGCATGTCACCCGTCGATGTTACCTTGTTTTTTTTATTACTATAATACTGCCGACCCTTGACTTGTATTTCCCCATTCTTCGTAACCCGGACAGCGCCCCTCGGATGTTTCATCACGAAGAAGCCTCCGTCACAGACCGAGCCCGACAAATGTTTCCGCAGCAGGGAGTCCAGTCGCTGGAGCGCATTCGGAGGAAATACCGGCTCCTTCTTGGCTTCTACTGCCGCTTCCTGCGTGCTTTTGAACGGGATTACCTTGTCGGATTTGTAAGACGGAATATTGACGTGCTCTCGTACCATATGATTGGTGCCGAACCCCATGGGCTCATAGCGATAGCCGAAAGATGGTTTTATGTAGTCCGTGAGTTTCGAACTTCTGGAGCTTTTCCTGCGAAACGAATACCGAAACTTCTTTTTCGGGGCGACGTGCCAGCCATCCAGCCATTTGCTCCCGCCTCCCCCTTTCATGCTGTAGACCACATAGCCGCCGCGCTTCTTGAACGCAAAAACGACCTGTTCGTTGACGCCGTAAAAAGCCTGGTGGAACTCGCCGGCTTTGAGCTTGATCCACCCTTTCGCTTCCCAGTCGCGCCAGCCAAACATCGCCAGGCGGCGTGTTGCCATCGTGTAGGAAATGTCCTCGTTACCGGTGTTCTTGAAAGTAATATAGAAAGTGTCTGCTCTGGATATTGAGCTATTCAGAAAAAGACACGAAAACAAAACATAAAGCAGAACTATTATTCTCATGACACACCTTGAAAATGATGGTCCGTCGCAATCCTCAGAACTCAGGACGATGCAACAGGACGGCGATTTTACGCGCGCCCCTGAAATGACTGAATGAGCGGTTTGAGAACCTACGGCGCGGATCTGCGCTTTGATGGGCCGCGCTTTGACGGCCCTGAAAATCCATCGTTCCGACATGCGCAACCATGGAAAGTCCCCGCCTGCCTCTACCCTCGTCCGATATCCTGTTATGGAGAAAGGCTCGCGTGAAAGAGAGGTTTCAGTCAAGAACGAAAAGGATCCTTATGGACGATCCGGGAGGACGAATATTTGAGACTTGTCGACGCTCCGCCGCGGTGTCATTTGTGGAGGCTCCGACCGAGAAAGGTTTCTTCATGCCGATCCGTCCCGCTATTATAATGACAATTATGTTGTCGTTCTTTGTTATCTCTCCCGCATCGGCGGAGCAGATCGGAGCTGTGGGTTATTACCGGGTGGCGCATGTGGCCGATGACGACATGCTCATGGTGCGCGCCGCCCCCTCGGCGGAGGCCGACCGGATCGGCAGTTTCGGTCCGCATGCCAAACCGATTGAGGTTTTCGAAACGGATCACGGCTGGGCCCGCGTCTCGGCAAATGGCCGCACGGGCTGGGTCTCCATGGCCTATCTCGCTCCCTATGCGCCACGGATGAACAAGACGCTCAACCTTCCGGAGGGGTTCCAGTGCTGGGGCACGGAGCCGTTCTGGTCGGCCAAGTTTTCCGAGAGCGAGGTAATTCTCTCCGGTGTGGAAACCATTTCGGGCGACACGCTCGCCATCGATAGCGCGTCCGGCGCCCCCTGGAAGGGAAGCATCAGCCTGGACAACGGAAGCGGGAAAGCCATCATACACGCCACCAGGAGCTGTTCCGACGGGATGAGCGATGCGCGCTATGGATGGAAAGTCTCCCTGACTTTTCGTCAGACACCCCCCGATTCCCGCACGAGCCACTCCTACCGCATAGTTCGCGGCTGCTGCCGCGTTCCGCCGGAAGATCAGTGACGGGCCTCACCGCCGCCCGATTTCGATCCCCGTCACCGGCGTCCAGATTTCCTGCCATCGCCCGACCTTTTCATCCCGGCCGAGCTGCTGCGGGGAAACTGTCCGACGCTCGCCGAAAGCCACGTCGTCATCAATGCAGCGGACATTCACCGTGCCGATGGTTTGTCCCGCATCCTCGAAGATCGCACCGACATAGACGCCGCAATCGCGGCAGATGAGACATTCCACGGCGCCGGAGCCCTGCCGGTAGCGGGAGAGCGCGTCCTCGCCCTTCACGCGAAAGGTGAGGCTGCCTTTCGGGTCGGAGAGATAGGCAGCGTCATGCTTCACGCAGAAAGAGCAATCGCAGGCGCGGGGATGATAGTCGGCGGGCGCGATCGCGGTTTCGAAACGGAGCGACAGCCGCCCGCAATGACAGCTTCCGTTGAGAACATGCCGGTCAGTCATTCGTACCTCCCGCTCACTGCGCCCCGATCACCGCATCCTTCGCAAGCCAGGGCGCGAGATCCTTCCAGGGCGTCGTTACCGTGTGGTCGCCCATGGCATAGGGACCGACCGAGTAGACGGGGAAATTGACGCCCAGCCCCTCGCGCGTCACGACCCAGTTTTTCGGATCGCCGACCATCTCCGCAATCGTCTCCTCCGCGCCATCGAACAGGCCGTTATCCTCGCCGACAATCTTGTGGAGGCCATCGAGCGCGTGTTGGGCGAGCGTTTTCTGCCAGCCGTCTTTCTCGGCGAAGATGTCCTTCACCTGCAGCGGCCGCGCCTCGTCGAGACGATAATTCACATGCTTTGCCGCGCCGAAGCCATGGGCCGCACCGACATGGAACTCCCAGCGGAAAATATCGAGGCTCGCGAAATTCTCCGTCGCCTCGTTTAGCTTGAACCAGGTGGAGCGCTGCACTTCACCGTCGAAGCCGTTCCAGAGGTCGGACTGTTTGGCGACAAGCGCGTTGAAGGCGCGTTCGCCGTCGCTTGCCGGCTTGTCGATGGCGAAGCTCACATCCTCGCGATACCGCATCTGATTGGCGCCGGGCATTTCCTCCTCGCCCTGTTTTTCGGGCGCGATGAATGTCCACTCATCCAGCGTCAGGAAAGTGCGGCCCGCTTTTTCCGTTACCGTGTGGCTGAGAAATTTCAGCCGTTCGCGGTACCAGGGTTTCAGACATGCCGCCTGCTTCTTCACATCTTTCTGCGGGCAGGCCTTGTCGAGAAAGCTGAGCCATGAAACCTGGCTGTCGCGCAGCTCTTTGACGGCCTTCTCGGAAATGCGCGCCCGGGCGCCTGCGTAAAGCGCGGCCATGATCTCGTCATCGGCCGAGAGATCGTCGGTCTTGCAGATCGCCGTCCATCAACCCGGCGTGGCCGGTATCGACATACT
>CAYSVF010000320.1:0-3656 GCA_964434415.1 uncultured Parvibaculum sp. | reverse complement strand
CCCATCGCCATCAGCGCGCCGCCCATATCGAACAAGCGCACGCCGACCAGATCGAGAAGCGTGGCGATGATGCCGAAGGAAACGGCGGCGATGATGATGACCAGACGCGGCGTCAGCAGGGCATTGCGAGGGCCGGGGCGAAACCCGGCCTTCTCGATCCCCTCGCCGGGCGGCTCCTCGCCCTTCGCCATGTCGGCCGGCGCGTCAGCCATGCGCTGTATTCTCCCGCCAAAAACCACTCTGCCCGAATCGCAGTCTATCGCGAATAGGATCAGTTTTTAGCGAATTTCCCCTTAAGACGCATCACGTAGCCAATCACCTCCGCCACGGCCTTGTAGTGCTCGGGCTGGATCGGCTGATCGACCTCGACGCTGGCATGCAGCGCACGGGCGAGCGGCGGGTTTTCGAGGACGGGAATATCGTGCGCCTGCGCGATTTCGCGGATCTTGAAGGCGATGGCGTCCATACCCTTGGCCACCACGATGGGCGCGCCCATGCCCTGCTCGTATTTGAGCGCGACGGCATAATGGGTCGGGTTGGTGATGACCACGGTCGCTTCCGGCACGGCGGCCATCATGCGCTTGCGGCCGCGCTCCACGCGGATCTGGCGCAGCTTCGCCTTCACCGTCGGATCGCCTTCCATCTGCTTGTACTCGTCCTTCACTTCCTGGACGGACATGCGCTGCTTCTTCATCCACTGCATCCGCTCGAACATGTAATCGAGCACGGCGACCACAGTCATCACGGCGATGACGCCCGCCAGCATGCGCAGCGCCATCGTTTGCACCGCGGGCAGCAGCAGCGTCACATCCCATGTCATCATCAGGCCGAGCCGGTCGCGTTCCGGCCAGGCAATGAGGAAGGTGACGAGCCCGACCACGGCCATCTTCACGATGCCCTTGACCAGGTTCATCACGCTTTTGGGCCCGAACAGCCGTTCCAGCCCCTTCATCGGCGAAATCTTGGAGAAGCTCGGCTTCATGTTCTCGCCGCTGAACACCGGCATGTGCTGCACCACATTGCCCGCGACCGCCGCGACGATGAGGATCAGCAGCGGCATGGCGATGGCGCCCAGCACCGTCTTGCCGAGCCCCAGCCAGACAAGCCGCAAATGTTCGGCATCCATCGGGATCGCATCGGGTTGCGCGATGAAGATGCGCAGCTGGTCCATGAGCGCCCCGGCCGTGGAATTGCCCAGCATCATGACGGCGAGCGCCCCGCCCAGCATCACGAACCAGGCATTGATCTCCTGGCTTTTGGGGACGTCGCCTTTCTTGGCGGCATCGTCGAGTTTCTTGTGTGTTGGTTCTTCTGTTTTTTCTGAATCGTTTTCTTCTGCCATGCGTCCCCCCTAATGCAGAAACAGGGTGAGCGTGGACTCGAAGGCATCGAGGAACCACGTCATCATGGCGCCGAGCAGCACCATGAGGAGCAGCAGCCCCAGCATGATGTTCGCCGGCATGGCGATGAAGAAAATCTGGATCTGCGGCATCAGGCGCGAAAGCACGCCGATCCCCATATAGAAGACCAGACCGAAAACGAGGAAGGGTGCGGAAAGCTGCAACCCGAGCCGAAAGGCGTGGGAAAAGGTTTCCACCGCCATCTTGGAAAAATCGCCGACCGGCAGGTAATGGCCCGGCTTGAACAGCTCGTAGCTGTCGCGCATCGCCGCGATCAGTAGATGATCGAGCCCAGTAGCAAAAATCAGCGCGACGGCGAGCAGGTTGAGAAAATTCGCGATCAGCACGCCCTGCTGGCCCTGCGTCGGATCGACATTCTGCGCAAAGGCCAGGCTCATCTGAAGCGCGATGATATTGCCCGCCACATGCAGCGCCGACATGATGATTTTCGCGGCCATGCCGATGAAAATCCCGACCGCGATCTCGAAGACGATGATCGTCGCCATGCCGACCACGCTTTCCGGCAGCTTGCCGTAGCTGTCGGCGACAAGCGGCATGAGGATCATCGTCAGCAGCAGCGCCATGATGAGACGCACCCGCGCCGGAATGCCGTGTTCGCCGATGGCCGGCATCATCATCACCATCGCGCCCAGCCTCGAAAAGACGAGCAGGAACACGAAAGCCGTTTCCGGCAGGAGGTTGATGGTGAGGACGGGAGCGCCGGTCATCGGGACGGTCAGCCCGAAACGATCTTCTGGGCGACGAGATGCATCAGCCCGCTCATGACGCTGCCCATGAAGGGAAGCGAGATCAGCAGCGTCACGAAGATGGCGACGATCTTCGGCACGAAGACCAGCGTCATTTCCTGCACCTGCGTCAGCGCCTGGAAGAGCGCGATGACGAGGCCAACAAGCAGCGCAACGATCATCATCGGAGCCGATGCTTCGAGCATCACCCAGATCGCCTGCCGCGCAATATCGAGAACTTCAGGTCCGGTCATGCCCCCACCCGACTAAAAACTGGAACGCACGCCCTCAGATGGGCATGCGCAGGATTTCCTGATAGGCCGAGATGACCTTGTCGCGGACCGTGACCACGGTCTGCAACGTGGCCTCGGCTTCGGAAACGGCCGTCACCACATCCACGAGGTTGCCCTGCCTCGTGCCGGTCATCGCCGCCACCTTCTGCTCGCTCGCCTTGCCGGTATCGACCGCCTCGTCGAGCGCGCTTTTCAGCATGTTGTCGAAACCGCCCGCCGCCTGCCCGGCATTCGGGCCTTGCGTCTGCGGTCCCTTCGACGCCATGCCCGCGGCGCGGGCATAGGCGTTCATTGCAAGAGAAGCCGGTGTAGCCATGGTCCCCTACCCCTTATCCGCGCAGAATATCGATGGTCTGCGAAATCATGCGGCGCGAGGCCTGAATGATGTTCAGGTTCGCTTCGTAGCTGCGCTGCGCCTCGCGCATGTCCATCGCCTCGACCATGCCGTTCACATTCGGAAACTTCACATAGCCGTCGGCATTGGCTGCCGGATGGTCCGGCATGTATTTGAGCTTGAAGTCCGACTTGTCGGTTTCCGGCCGGCCGAGCTTCACCTTGTCCACGCCCATCTGCCGGTCGAGCGTATCCTCGAAGGTCACGATCTTGCGGCGATACGGGTCCGCGCCCGGCGTGCTGCCGGTCGAGTCCGCATTCGCAATATTTTCCGCGATGATGCGCATACGGCCGCTCTGCGCCTTGAGGCCCGACGCCGCCACCATCATCGATTTGATGAGATCCATCGCACTCATGCCCGTCTCTCCTTTATCCCCTGGCCGCGCCCGGCTCCTTAGCCACGTCCCAGCGCGATTTTGATAAGCCCGACGCTTTTGGCGTAAAGCCCCGTGACCGCCTGATAGTCCATCTGTGTCTGGGCGGCTTTCATCATCTGCTCCTCGAGCACGACGGAATTGCCCGTCGGCGAGGTTTCGAAATCCGGTGCGCGCTGCACTTCGCCGCCGCGCGCATGGGCAATCGCCGCGCGCCCTGCCGCGGTGCCCGTCAGCGATGCGCCGACGACCGGCGTACCGATATGTCCTGAATTCGTGGCGACGGGCGACAGCATGCCGCTCTGCTGCTTCACCAGCGCGCCGAAATCGAGTTCCTTGAGATCTTTTGCCTCATAGCCCGGCGTGTCCGCATTGGCGACGTTCTGCGCAAGCACCTGCTGGCGCTCGCCGAGCCATTGCAGCCGCAGCTTCATCATCGACAAAAGAGGA
>CAYSVF010000319.1:0-3662 GCA_964434415.1 uncultured Parvibaculum sp. | reverse complement strand
GGATGGTTTTCCGCAGCGGGGTGAAGGGGCGTTTCACGAGACTACTCATCAGTGGAACTCCTTTCGTCTGGGTCATTGTCGTTCCGTGAAACAGGGCTAGTTCCTGTTTGCGACCAAAATCGGGCAGCGGAATGCTTGCGCACGGCCGTCCGGACTACCAAATGACCGAAACGGTAAAAATAGTCAGTGACACCGGTGTCAGGTCAAGTTAGCGTGGCCACCGATTATCGGAACCTGAGGGCGGCCGCATTCTGGCCGGAGGAGATCTCGCCATGCCGATCAGCTTCAAGGTCAATGGGAAAGAACACACGCTCGATGTGGAAGAGGACATGCCGCTTCTCTGGGCATTGCGCGACGAACTGGGCCTGACCGGCACCAAATTCGGCTGCGGCATCGCCGCCTGCGGCGCCTGCACCGTGCAGGTGGACGGGACCGCGATGCGGACCTGCTCCATACCGGTCTCCTATGCCGACGGGTCGGAAATCACCACCATCGAAGGGCTGGCCGATCCCGAGGCGGAAGCGGGCGGGCTCTCGCCGCTCCAGCAGGCCTGGATCGAACGGCAGGTGCCGCAATGCGGCTATTGCCAATCCGGCATGCTGATGGCGGTGGACGCGCTGCTGAAGGAAAACCCGCAGCCGAGCGATGAAGAGGTCGGCGCGGCGATCACCAATATCTGCCGCTGCGGTTCCTATCCGCGCGTGCTGGCCGCCATTCGCGATGTGACGCGCGCCTAAGGGGAGGGACGGGACCATGGCATTCGACCTGAAAAAACCGACGCGCCGGCAGATGCTTGTCGGAGGCGGCCTCGCAGGCGGAGCGCTTCTCATCGGCGTTTCCATGTCCGGCCCTTCGCGGCGGGAGCGGGAAAACGCAATCGCGGCCGAAGGCGGCGAGAAATTCGTCACCACCTGGCTGAAGATTTCGCCGGACAACATCACGACCGTCTATGTGCCGCATTCGGATATGGGGCAGGGCCCGATCACCGCGCTCGCCATGATGGCGGCGGACGAGATGGATGCGGACTGGAACCTGGTGCGCGCCGAACAGGCACCCGCCGAGCCCGAATTCGCCAATGAGTCGCTCGGTCTCTTCATCACCAAGGGGCAGACGGCGCCCGACATGCTGGCCGGCGCGGCGGAGACGCTCTGGTACAATGTCGCGAAATTCATGAGCATGCAGATTACCGGCGGCTCCATGGCCGTGCGCTATACCGGCCAGCACGGCATGCGAATCGCCGGTGCGGCGGCAAAGGAAATGCTGGTGAAGGCCGCGGCCGCGCGCTGGAACTGCGCCGCCTCCGATTGCGAGGTGCGCGACAGCATCGTCTATCTGAAAGGCAAGAACCGCTCCGCGACCTTCGGCGAACTGGCCGTGGAAGCGGCGGAATATTCGCCGTCTGCAACGCCGACCTTCAAGACGCCGGACCAGTACCGGATCGTCGGCAAGCCGACCAAGCGCTTCGACGTGCCGCAAAAGGTCGACGGCAGCGGCGCATACGGCATCGATGCGCGGCCGGAGGGAATGCTCTATGCGGCGCTGCGCCAGTCGCCCGTCTTTGGCGGCAAGCTGAAGCGCTATGACGCGACGGAAGTGCTGAAACGCCGCGGCGTGAAGAAGGTCGTGGAACTGCCCGTCGGCGTAGCGGTCATCGCCGACAATTTCTGGCGCGCCAAGCAGGCCGCCGCCGCGCTCGACATCGAATTCGACGATGGCGGCAATGGCAGCATTTCCTCCGCCTCGATTTTCGAGGGCCATGCAAAAGCGCTGCAGGGCGACAGCACCGAAGATGTCGAAAAGGGCGACGCCGAAGGCGCGCTGAAAAACGCGGCCAAGGTGGTGGAAGCCTCTTACCGCGTGCCTTATCTGGCGCATGCCACCATGGAACCGATGAACTGCACCGTCTGGGTGCATGACGGCAAGGCCGAAGTCTGGGTCGGAACGCAGGACCCGCTGGGCACGCGCGCGCGCGTCGCCGACATGACCGGCATCGACTACGACAATGTGAAAGTGCATCCGCTGCTGCTGGGCGGCGGTTTCGGGCGGCGCATTCCCTATCGCTCGGGCTTTTCGGAATTCCCCAGCGAGATCGACTATGCCTCGCTGATCGCCAAGGAAGTCGATGCGCCGGTGAAGCTCGTCTATACGCGCGAAGACGATATGCAGCACGACGCCTACCGTATCGCGGTGGCCAACACGATGAAGGCCGGGCTGGACGAAGACGGCAATCCGGTCGCCTGGCTGAACCGCTATGTCTACAAGGACGAACCGGCGGAAGCGCCCCATATTCCCTATGCGGTGGAAAACCAGTCGATCCGCTATGTGGACAATCCGACGCCGGTGCCGCGCGGGCCGTGGCGTTCGGTCGCGCACACCCAGCACACTTTCTTCAATGAAAGCTTCATGGACGAGCTGGCCCATGAAGCGGGCAAGGACCCTTACGAGTTCCGCATGGCGCTGTTGAAGGACAAACCGCGCCACCAGGCCGTGCTGCAGCTCGCCGCGGAGAAGGCGGGGCTCGGCAAGCCCCTGCCGGAAGGCCGCGTGCACGGGATCGCCGTACAGCAGAGCTTCTCGACCATCGTCGCCGAAGTGCTGGAGGTCTCGCTGGACGAGGACAACCGCCCGCGTGTTCACAAGGTGACCTGCGCGGTGGATTGCGGTCGCGTCATCAATCCCGATACGGCGGAAGCGCAGGTGCAGTCCGCCGTGATCTACGGCCTGACGGCGGCGCTCTACGGCCAGATCACCATCGAGGGCGGCGCCGTGACCCAGGGCAATTTCCCCGACTACCGGATGGTGACGCTGGCCGAAACGCCGGTCATCGAGACGCATTTCATCGACAGCGGCGAGGCCTTGGGCGGGCTTGGCGAACCGGGCACGCCGCCCGTCGCGCCGGCGCTTGCCAATGCGGTCTTCAAGCTGACCGGCAAACGCATCCGCGAACTGCCCATGTCGATCCACGACCTCTCGCCGGCGAGCGGCAAGTTCGCCCAAGCTGCGGACTAAAGCGGCCGCGGACTAAACGGGGCGACGCGCCGCCCCGGCAGGCGGTCGCGTATGTTTACCGAATGCTTACCCGGGCGGTGTTAGCTGAACGCTTCACCATCCGGAGAAGCGCCCATGGATGCGCAAAAACACGGTCTGACGAGTTTTCAGTCCTCGACGCATGAGGAACTGCCGCTCGACGAGCTGTCCGCCTATGCCGATCTTCAGCGCGTACACGATGTGTGGTCCGGGCTGACCGAAAAGCAGGGGCGCTTTCCCGCGCAGCTCGATCCGACCACGGTGCCCGTCGCACTGCTGCCCTATATGATGCTGCTCGAGGTGGAGGAGGATTGCCTGCGCGTGCGCCTTGCGGGCACGCGCGTCTGCGAGGAGCATGGCGGCGAGATGCGCGGTCACACTACGGATGATTTCTTCAAGCCGGAAGACGGAAAGAAAGTGCTGGAAGCGGGGCTGCGCGTTTCGGAAACGGGTGCGCCCTCGCTCGCCCGCAAATCTTATATCGCGATCAGCGGGCGCCGCTGGTCCTATGTGCGGCTGATCCTGCCGTTGTCGTCGGACGGCGTGAAGCGGGACCGGCTTTTCAAACTGCTAGATCCGGCCACGCTGGAAATGACCTACCAGGCAGAGGCCTAACCTCCACATAAACACGTAAC
>CAYSVF010000318.1:0-3664 GCA_964434415.1 uncultured Parvibaculum sp. | reverse complement strand
CCTCCATGCTCTGAGAAGAGCCGGCGTCAGGGGATCAGCCAAACCGCGCCGTCAGGCGCGGTCAGATCGGAAGCCGCGTCGTCGGGCGCGGATGCGGGGGTTTGCGTCCATCGAAAAAGCGCGCGCCGATGTGTGGCGCGTCCCAGCACCAGCATGTCCAGCCTGTCATAGGTGAAGACCAGCACCGCGAAGTTGGCCCTCGCCGCCGCTCTGCGCGCCTCATCCCCCTCCCCGGCCGCCATGGCGGCCTGCGGGGACGGGCTGGGGGTGCCGGGCACGGCGCGGGCCAGATAATCCGCCATGTTGCGGGGGCCGAGCGTGTTCCAGGCGCGCTCGGCGCATTCGTCGTCGGTGTGCAGCGTCACGCGGCCCGACAGACGGAGCTGCGTTTCCCGGCGCGAATCGTAAAAAGTGAAGGCCGCCATGGGATTGGCGTCGAGTTCGGCGGCCTTTGCCGTGCGCGCATCGGTATAGGTTTCGAGCCGTCGGCGCGCCGGATCGAAATGCCGGAGAATCACGGTCCGGGCCCGCGGGGCCCCGCCTGCGTCCACCGTGGAAAGCACCGGCTTTCTGAGCGGCGATCCGGGCACAGTCGTCCCCTCCGTCAACAGCAGTCGCGCGCCCTGCCAGAGTTCGTCCAGCGTCAGCCGCCCGAGGGCGTCCTCAGCCAGCGGCGTCGCCTCTTCCCATGGTGAAATACCCATAAGGTTAATCCGCCTATTCACGCTATCGCCAATGTATCCCGCCTTGCATATGGCATAAGCGCTGCCGCTGGCATATGTTTGGCCCTCGGTTTCGGGAGGAGCCGACATGCCGGTGCCTTTTGGGGGCAACGCGACAGGCATGGTCCGACAGGCGTTCGGGACAAGGGCGCCGGGACGTGAACATGATAATCAGGTGGCCCAGTGACAAAAGTCGTCATAAGCGGGACGGGTGTCTTCACCCCGCCCAATTCGATCTCCAACCAGGAACTTGTGGACAGCTTCAACGCCTATGTCCGCAAATACAATGAAGAGAACGCCGACGCGATCGAACGCGGCGAGGTGGAAGCTCTCGCGGAATCCAACGTGGAGTTCATCGTCAAGGCGTCCGGCATCGAAGCCCGCTATGTCATGAACAAGTCGGGTATCATCGACCCCGACATCATGGCGCCGCGCCTGCCGCAGCGCTCCAATGACGAGCCTTCGATCCTGGCGGAAATGGCGGTCGACGCGGCCAACAAGGCGATGGCGCGGGCGCAGAAGAAGCCCGAAGACATCGACGCCGTCATCGTTGCCTGCTCCAATCTCGAGCGCCCCTACCCGGCCATCGCCGTCGAAGTGCAGGATCTGCTCGGCATCGAAGGCTTCGGCTTCGACATGAACGTCGCCTGTTCGTCGGCCACATTCGGCATCCAGCAGGCCTATGACATGCTGCGCTCGGGCAGCGTCGATACGGTGCTGGTGGTCGATCCGGAAATCTGCTCCGGCCATCTCAATTTCCGCGATCGCGACAGCCATTTCATTTTCGGCGATGTGTGCACCGCCATCGTGCTGGAGCGCGAAGAGACCTGCACCGCGCCCGGCGCATGGGAAATTCTGGGCACGCGCCTCATCACCAAATTTTCCAACAATATCCGCAACAATTTCGGCTTCCTGAACCGCGCGACGCCGGAAGGCATCGGCGCGAAGGACAAGCTCTTCGTGCAGGAGGGCCGCAAGGTCTTCAAGGAAGTGGTGCCGATGGTGGCCGAACTCATCCTCCAGCACATGAAGGATGAAGGCCTCGATCCGAAAGACCTGAAGCGGATGTGGCTGCATCAGGCCAATAAGAACATGAACGACTTCATCGGCCGCAAGGTGCTTGGCCGCGAGCCCGAGCCGGGCGAGCAGCCCAACATCCTGCAGGAATACGCCAATACGAGTTCGGCCGGGTCCATCATCGCCTTCAGCCAGAACAGCGAAGATCTGAAGGAAGGCGATCTCGGCCTGATCTGCTCCTTCGGCGCGGGCTATTCGGCGGGCAATATTCTGGTGCGCAAGCGCGGTTGATCGCGCATTTGCGATCGCCCACACTCGGTCTCCGATGTTCTTGCCGCGCCCGCGCGGCGCGACGGTGGGCGATCGCTTGTTTATCGAACTGGGGCTCTTCCCCAATATTCTGATCTTCGCCGCTTCGGCGCTTGTCATCGGCGTGGCAGGTATCGCACTGACCCGGCGCGCCGACGTGCTGGCCGATCGAACGGGCCTTGGCGAGGCCATTGTCGGCGCCGTCCTGCTCGGTATCGCCACTTCCCTTTCGGGAACGGTCACCTCCGTCGTCTCCGCCTACGAAGGCGCAATCTCGCTCAGCACGTCCAATGCGCTGGGCGGCATTGCGGTGCAGACGGCCTTTCTCGCCGTCGCCGATATTTTCTACCGCCGCGCCAATCTCGAGCATGCGGCGGCCGATGCCACCAATCTCGTTCAGGTCGCGCTTCTGATCCTGATGCTGTCCGTACCGCTCGTCGCCTGGTCGGCGCCGAACGTCACCGTCTGGGCGATCCATCCGGCATCCATCCTGCTCTTTGCGATCTATCTGGGCGGGCTCAGGCTCAGCGAAACGGTGCGCCACCGGCCCATGTGGAAACCGGAACAGACGCCGGAAACACGGCACGACATGCCGGAAGCGGAAAGCGAAAACGCTCCCTCGACGGCCCTGCTCGCATTCGAGCTGTTTCTGCTGATCGCGGCGGTCGGCGTTGCAGGCTGGCTGATCGCGGAGACGGCGCGCGCCCTGTCCACCCAGACGGGCATGTCGCAGGCGATCATGGGAACGCTGTTCACGTCGGTGGCGACATCGCTGCCGGAGCTGGTCACCACCGTCGCCGCGGTGCGGCGCGGCGCCTTACAGCTCGCCGTGGGCGGCATCGTCGGCGGCAACACCTATGACGTGCTCTTTCTGGCGTTTTCGGACACCGCCTATCGCGACGGTTCCCTCTATCACGCGATGGACGAGCGGCAGATCTTTCTCGTCGCGACGGGTCTTGTCGTCAGCGCACTTCTGCTGCTCGGACTGCTCAGGCGGGAAAAGCGCGGCATCGGCAATATCGGTTTCGAGGGCTTTCTCATCCTCACCGTTTATGCCGGTGCCGTCGCCGTTCAGATCGCGCAGGGCTGAGCGAAAGCTCAGCCCTTGAGCCAGGGCTCCACCGAGACGATGTGATAAGTGCGCGTCTCACCATCGTCTTCCTTCACCGACAGATATTCGCCGACCTTGATTTCATGTCGGTCGAGCTTGAAGAAAGGCTCGTCGCCTTCCGGTGTGGCGGCATCGTAGTCGATCACCCAGCCGCGACCGATATGGCGCAGCAGGCCGCGCTGGTCGTCTTCGCCTTCGCTGAAATGACGCACGACGCAATCCTTGGAATGGGATTTCCAGGCATCGGGGTCGAGCTTCATGTCGCCGTCGAGCGGCACGACGAAATCATAGCCATGCGCCGAGGAGCCTTCGGGAAATTCGTCGTTGCGCGCAAGCGACATGTGAACGCGATAAAGGGTCATGTCTTCCTGGATCCTGTTTCCTGGTTTACCGCAGCCGGCCGCCTTTTAGGCCGGCTGTCTTGTCGATGATCGGGTGCGTGCCTCAGTGAGCCATCAGAACGGGCAGCGTCGCATGGGCGCGGATGTGCTGCGTCGCACCGCCG
>CAYSVF010000317.1:0-3666 GCA_964434415.1 uncultured Parvibaculum sp. | reverse complement strand
CATCACGCCCATCAACTGGCACCTGTCCGGCGGCGAAGTCGGTTACATCGTCGAGAACTGCGAGGCGAAGGCCTTCATTGCGGATACGCGCTTTGCCGGCAGCGCGAAGGAGGCCGCCGCTGCGGCTCCGGCTCTTGTGACCCGGTTCGCCGTGGGCGGCGCCATCGAAGGCTTCGACGATTACGACGCGGCGCTGGCGGCGGAAGACGGCCACGATCTGGAAGACCCTGCCCTCGGCACCCAGATGCTCTACACCTCCGGCACGACCGGACATCCCAAGGGGGTCTATCGCCGGCAGGCCGCCGCCGCATCGCCCCTGCTGGTCAAGCTGAACGAGACGGCGGCGTTCCGTCCCGAAGGAGATCTGGCGCTGGTGACGGGCCCGCTCTATCACGCCGCGCCGCTCGCGCTGAATATGAGCTTTCCGCTCAACAACGGCATCGGCGTGGTGCTGATGGACAAATGGGACGCGGAAGAAACGCTCCGCCTCATCCACGAGCACCGCATCACCCATACTCATGTCGTGCCGACCATGCTTCACCGCATGCTGCAATTGCCCGACGAGGTGAAGGCGAAATACGACACATCGTCCTTGCGCTGGATCCTGCACGGCGCCGCGCCGTGCCCGGTCCATGTAAAGGAAGGGTCGATCGCGTGGTTCGGTCCGGTCGTCTTCGAATATTACGCGGCGACGGAAGGCGGCGGCATCTTCATCGAGTCGGAGGAATGGCTCGGTCGAAAGGGCTCCTGCGGACGGCCATTGCCCGGCGTCGAGGTGCAGATCCAGGATGACGAAGGAAATCCTCTGCCGGCGGATGAAGTGGGCACGGTCTATTTCGGCGCGCCGAAGGAAGGACGCTTCGAATATTTCAAGGCGCCCGAAAAAACCAGCAGTGCCTATCGCGGCAATTACTACACCATGGGCGATATGGGTTATTTCGACAGTGAGGGGTACCTCTTCCTCACCGGGCGCAGCGCGGAAGTCATCATCTCCGGCGGCGTGAACATCTACCCCGCCGAAATCGATCAGGAGCTGCTGAAGCATCCCGCGATTGCCGATGCCGCCGTTGTCGGTGCGCCGAACGAGGAATGGGGCGAGGAGGTAAAGGCCGTCGTCCAGCTCAATGAAGGCTTTACCGCCGACGAGGCGATGCAGGCCGAGCTGCTCGCTTTCGCAGCGGAAAACCTGCCGGGCTACAAACGCCCGCGCAGCATCGACTTCGTGGCCGAACTCCCGCGCATGCCGTCCGGCAAGGTGCTTCGCCGCGTCATCCGCGACAACTACTGGCAGGGCGACAAGAAGATTTAGCCGGCAGGTCGCAGACCGCCTTTACGTGAAATATGGATTCTGACCGGGCATGACGGGAAACCGTCATGCCCTTTTCTGTTCGGCCTATGCGCGGCCTGTGTGTCTCCGCGCAACTGGTTGCGGCGTCGAAAGAACGAAACTGAATTTTCCGTTTTAGATTTTCCGTCGCGCGCGGTGACCGCGATATGCGGACGACTCAACGTCAAGCGTGTTCCCTCTGCAAAAAAAACGACGCCGCCTTCACTTTCTTGATCCTTGTCAATCTTGTTATATCCGAAATGACTTAATTAAGATCCGAAACGAACTTAAATCGGTTCCAGATAAGCCGCATAGGCGAGGTGGGGGACCGGGATCTTGTCCAGAGGGAGCCGGATGCAAACCGGTCCGTACAATAATCAAGGGGGCACTATGCGCGCGACTCCGGTTTTCAAATCCTGGCTGATGGGCACTTGCGCGGTGGCGCTCGCTCAGGCGGTGCTCGCAACGGGCGTGCAGGCGCAGGACTTTACGAAGGAGCCGGCCAGAGAGCCCACCGCCATCGAGACGCCCTGGGCGGAGCAGATTCAGGACGCGATCAATTTCGGTCCCTTCAAGTTCAATGCCGGCGTTACCGCGTCGGAAGTCTATTCCGACAATATTTTCGTGACGCGCAACAACAAGCAGCAGGACACCTACACGGTGTTCGCGCCCTATATCAATGCGGATGTCGATGTGGGCGAGCACACGCTCAAACTGCGCAGCGGTGCGGAGATCGGGCGTTTCAACCGCTTCGCGAGCGAGAACTACGAGGACTTCTATGTCGGTGCCGACGGTCGTTATCGCTTCGGCGCCAACACGTCCCTGATCGGCGGCGCGGAATATCGTTGGGAGCATGAACCGCGTGAATCGCCCGACGCCATCGGCAACGCGGCCGAACCGACCAAATACCGCTATGGCGACTACTATGCCGGTATCGTGCATCGCTCGGAGAACGTCATCGGCCGGCTGGGCGCCACGATGACCACCTATGATTTCGACGACACCTCCGTGACCGGCGGCGGCACGATCAACAACCAGAACCGCGACCGCAAGCAGTATGAAGTCGGCTCGCGTGTCGGCTATCGCCTCTCGCCCGCCTATGAGGCATTCGTTCAGGGCTACTGGGACGGACGCTATTACGACCGGAGCGCCGCCAATCGCGATTCGAAGGGCTACCGCGCGGCGGTCGGCGTTCGCGGCAACGCCGGGCCTTCGCTGCAGGGCGAGGCCTATGTCGGCATCCTTTATCAGTCCTACGACAATGCCGCCTATGGCGACGTGAACACGATGGATGTCGGTGCGAGCCTCACCTGGATCCCGGCGGCAAGCACAAGCCTCCGCGCCTATCTCGATCGCTCGCTTGAGGAAACCACGCTCGTCGGCGCCTCCGGCTATGTCCGTTCCGCTCTCGGCGCGTCGGTCAGCCATGCCCTGCGCCCGGACATGTCGATCAACGGCCATCTGCAATATTCGCGCAACGAGTATCAGGGCGTTCGGCGTACGGACTATCTGATCGATAGCGGTCTTGGCCTGAAATACTTTTTCATGCCGAACGTCTTCATCGGTCCGGAATACAGATTGCTTCGGCGTCAGTCGGATGTGCCCGGCGCCGAGTTCACCGAGAACCGCGTGATGATCCGTCTGGGTGCCCAGCTCGCCCCCGGCTATGAAGGCAATCCCGACAGCTTCTCGCCCTTCACCTCCGAATACGGGCCGGGCAGCTTCTATGTCGGTCTTCAGACCGGTACGGGCGTTCTCGCCTCCGGCCTGTTCGGCCCCCGCGGCCCCGGCACCAACACGGCCGATTTCGGTGCCGACGGTTGGCAGGGCGGCGCGTTTCTCGGCTACGGCCTGACGGTGGATCGCGTCTATTTCGGCCTTGAAGCGGATATGGAAGGCTCCAACGCGGAATGGGCGCATAACGGCACGCCCGGTGCCAACCGCGTATTCTCGGTCCGCAAGAAGGACAGCTACGAGATCGCGGCCCGCATCGGCTACGTGCTGGAAAACCAGGCACTGCTTTATGGCCGCTTCGGTGCCGTCCGGACCCGCTTCGAGACGCCCTATCTGGATGACTCGCTGAACTTTGTTCAGGGCAATGATCGCCGGACCGGGATGCGCTATGGCGGCGGTGCGGACTTCCCCCTCTACGGCAACTTCTTCGGCCGTATGGAATACACCTTCACCTCCTATCCGGACTACAACGTCCAGCCGGCTGGCCAGGCCGACAATTTCGCGAACACGGAAAACCTGTTGCGGCTCGGCTTCGGCTTCCGGTTCAACCGCGGTCCCGGCGAAGACAAGCCGCTGCCCAAGGCGAATTATGACGGATTCTATGC
>CAYSVF010000316.1:0-3669 GCA_964434415.1 uncultured Parvibaculum sp. | reverse complement strand
GCGAGGTGGAGAGGGCGGCGATGACGAGAAATCCGCTCTGGGCGATCAGCAGCGGAACGGCGCCGATATATTCCGCCGGGCCGCCGATGAGGAAACCGACGACCTGACCGAGGAATTGTCCCCCGATGGCCATGGCAACCGCGCGCTGAATATTGCCGCCAAGGCTTTTCATGGCGACGCGCGACAGCATCGAGTCGCGCGCGGGCATGATGAAGCCGCCAAGGGCCGAGGCGCTCAGCGCATAAAGGATCGCGATTTCGTAGGTCAGGAAGCCCGACATCATCAAACCGGCAAGCGCCAGCGGCGGAAGGACGCCGATGAACTGGAGCCGCATCAGATGGGTCCGCAGTTCCACCCGATCCGCCGCCGCGCCGCCGAACAGGCTCAAAAGGAGCATGGGCAACATGGAAAGCATCTGCGCGATACCGACGCGGCTGGAGGGTTCGTCCAGCACGAAGGCGACGATCCAGGGGTAGAGCACGCCCTGAATGCCCATGGCCGTGAAATAGCTCCATATGCCGACCATGTACCAGCGATGGTCGAGATTGTGCTGCCGGGCAGAGCCGTTCGCTGAAGTCATAACATCTGCTCTTCGTCCCGATAGGCCCAGAGGGACGAGAAGCGCACCAGTCCGGCGAGAATGAGCGCGACGATCAGCGCCGGAACGAGCGTGGCGGTGTGAATACCCATCGTGCCGACGAGATAGCCCATGCAGAAGGAGCCGACCGGTGCGCCGCCGGAAAAGCCGAGCTGATAGAGCGCGAGTACGCGGGCGCGATGGCTGTCTGGCGCGGCGAGCTGCACGATGGTCCGGCCCATGGTCATGGTGGTGCCGGCGCCTGTGCCCCAGATGAAGATCAGGATGCACAAGGCCCAAAACGGCAGCGGGAGACCCAGCAGGGCAAGCACGACGGCGCCGGATGTAAGCGATGCGATCATGATGCGTCCGCGCCGTTCGATATGGCCGGTGCGAAGCAGCACCAGCGTCGCCGTGATGGTTCCGCCCCAGAAGCAGATATTGACGAGGGCGAAGCGGACCGTGAATTCATCGGGCGTGGAATGATAGACATCGCGGATCATCAGCGGCAACACCACCAGAAAGCTGCCGACATAGAAGATGCCGACGGCGAACATGGCGCCGATCACGGTAATGACGATCGGTTCGCGGCGCGACACCTTCAATCCGTCCAGAATCTGCGCAAGAGGGCCGTCCGTGCCGGGGGCATGGGACGGCGGCAGCGGCGCCAGACGCCAGCTTGCGATACCGCCCGCGATCATCACCGCAGCCTGGAAGAAGAGCAGCACATGCGTGCCGGTATAGGCGGCGGTCGCGGCAATCAGCATGCCGACAAGCTGCGAGATCATCTGGGCGCCCATGGCAAGCGTCACCGCCTGCTGGATGCCGGTTTCGGCGACGCGGGTCAGGGCGGAATCGCGCGCGGGCATGGCAAAGGCGCCGAGCGTTCCCATGGCAAGTGCATAGACGATCAGGGCCCCATAGCTGAGTTCGCCATAGAGCAGCAGACTGGCAAGCAGGATCGGCGGCAGCGCCGCAAAAGCGTGAACGCGGATCAGAATGGTGCGGGCGTCGGACCTGTCCGCCATCGACCCGCCCAGCAGCATGAACAGGATGGCGGGGGCCATCAGCGACATCTGGGCAAGGCCGACGCGATAGGCCGGCTCGTCCAGGACCTGCGTCACCAGAAAGGGGAAGATCACGAACTGGATGCCGAGGCTCACATACCAGCTCGCCTGGCCCGAAAGGTAGAGGCGCAGACGTTGCTTGCGGCTTGCTTCCAGGGGAAGGGGAGCCGCCCCGGATGGCGTTTCCATGACGGATCAGGCGCCTGAATGCCGGCCTGGACGCCGATATGGCTCTGGTCTGTCCATTGTTTCTCCCCCTGATCCTTCTGATTCCTTTGCCTTCATAAGACGCGATACGGTCCGAAGCGTCCAGCATGTCGGTTATGCGAATTATTTGTGATGAGCGATTTCCGTCGGCGCTTTTTCAAGGTCCGTTAAAGGGTTGCTCCCATTCTTTGTCGCCATAGCGCGCCGGTGAAGGGATCGGGTGCGTCGGGTGGGCTGTAGCGAGTGAGATAATGCAAATTCCGATAGCGCGGGATCTTGCCGAGAGGGTGGCACCGTTTTCGTCCCGGGCGACATGTCAGGAAGTCTTCGACCGGTTCATGGCGAGCGGAGCGTTGCTGAACGTACCCGTGGTGAACGACGGGCGACCGGTGGGCATGGTGAGCCGTCAGGACTTCCTGCTGGTCTATGTTCGCCTCTACGGTCGCGAGATTTACGGGCGCCGCCCGATTTCCTCGTTGATGAACCGTTATCCCCTTGTCGTCGATGCGTCCGAGAGCTGCGAGCAGGTCAATGCCCGGCTCTTCGGATCGGGGCTCTCTTCGCCGCTGCAGGGCTATATCGTCACCGAGAATGGAACCTATTTCGGCCTCGGCGCGGCGGCGACGCTGATGCGCGTGATGGCGGGGTTGACCGAGCGCCGCGCCCAGGACCTGGAACGCCAGCGGCAGCGCGCGGAGGCGGCCAATCAGAGCAAAACGAAATTCCTTGCCACGATGAGCCATGAATTGCGTACGCCGCTCAACGCGATCATCGGCTTTGCGGACCTGATCCGCATGGAGCTCTATGGAGAGATGCAGCCCTCGCGATACAAGGAATATGTCGCGGATATCCATAATTCCGGCATCCATCTTCTCGGCATGATCAACGAGCTTCTCGACATGGCGAAGATCGAAGCGGGGCGGTCGGAATTGAACGAAACCGAGATCGTCGTCCCGGAGATCGTGGATGAGGTGGTCCGCATGTTGCGGCCCTCGATCGCGGAAAGCGGGCTGACGATTTCCACGCAGATCGAGGAAGGCCTGCCCGCGCTCTTTGCGGATGAACAGCAAATCCGGCGCATTCTGGTCAATCTCGTTTCGAACGCGGTGAAGTTCACGCCGCCGCAGGGGACTATTTCGGTGGTCGCGGAAGTTACCGGAGATGGCGGCATGCGGATTGCCGTGCACGATACGGGGATCGGTATTCCCGCGGACAAGCTGCAAAAGGTGCTTGAGCCCTTTGAGCAGGTGGAGAACTCTTTCACGCGGACAAGGGCGGGGACGGGGCTCGGTCTGCCGCTCGCCAAGGCGATGGCGGAGGCGCATGACGGTATTTTGTGTCTGGAAAGCGAAATCGGCATGGGGACAACCGTCTGTGTTTGCCTGCCGCCCGCGCGCCTAGCGCCGCAGGTGCCGGCCCGGCAAATCACGGAAGTCGCCTGACACGCCTCACTGGAGGCCGGTGCGGGGCGTCTCGCCGACATAGCGGGCCCGGGGGCGGATCATCTGGCCCGAGCGGTATTGCTCCATGGCATGCCCGATCCAGCCCGTCATGCGGCCCAGCACGAAGAGCGTGAGCGCCGCGCCGCGCGGCAGCCTCAGCACGGCACCAGTGGCGGCAATCGCAAAATCGATATTGGGATGCAGTCCGCCCGCCTCGGCCATGACGCGGCGGACGCGCTTGACGCGCTGGAACACAGCATCGTCGGAATGCGAGCGCGCCAGCATGTCCAGCAGGCATTTCGCGCGCGGATCGCCCTCCGGCTAGAGCCAGTGGCCGAAACCGGGCGGGGGATCGTTTTCGCGCAGGCGCTGGATC
>CAYSVF010000315.1:0-3670 GCA_964434415.1 uncultured Parvibaculum sp. | reverse complement strand
CGGCGGCATGGTCACGACGTTCGAACTCGTGCCCCGCATCGGCGTCGAATTCGTGGCGAAGCATCTCGACGGCGCGGAAGACCCGCTCGAAAAGCCGTCGCCCTGGTATGTATTGATCGAGATGACGGCAGGCCGCAAGGATGCGGGCTTGAAAGAAACCATGGAGGCCACGCTCGCGGCAGGCATGGAAAAGGGCCTCGTCAGCGATGCTGCCCTTGCGCAGTCCGACAGCCAGCGTACCTCCCTCTGGACCTTGCGCGAAAGCCTGTCCGACATCCAGAAGCGCGAAGGCGGCTCCATCAAGCACGACGTGTCCGTACCCGTCTCCACCATGGCGGCTTTCATCAAGCGCGCGAGCGAGGCCGTTCAAAAGGAAATGCCGGGCATTCGTCCCGTCCCCTTCGGCCATATCGGCGACGGCAATGTGCATTTCAATCTCAGCCAGCCCGAGGGGATGGACAAGGACGCCTATCTCACCCAGTGGGACCGCATGGCAGGCATCGTCCACAACATCGTGCGCAAGATGGGCGGCTCGATCAGCGCCGAGCATGGCGTGGGCCGGATGAAGCGCGACGAGATCGCCGCCACCAAGGATCCGGTCGAAATCGACATGATGCACACGCTGAAACGCGCCTTCGACCCCGCGGGCATTCTCAATCCGGGAAAGGTGGTGTCGGCTAACTAATCCGCCCCGCGTTTCATCGCACTGCCGATGGGCAGGTTCTGAGCGGCGACGATCAGCACCTTGTCGATGCGCGGCCCGTCCATATCCACCACTTCGAAGCGGTAGCCGTTCCAGCCGAAATATTCGCCCTCCCGCGGCAGCCGCCCGAACCAGTTGTAGAAGACGCCGGCGAGCGTATTCACTTCCGGGCTGTCGTCGCCCGGCAGCTTGTTGAGGCCCAGCAGGCGGCGCACCTCGTCCACCGACACCACGCCGTCGATGATGTAGGAGCCATCGTCGCGCTGCACGACCGCGTCATTCGCTGCATCGGCGTGTTCGGAGATGTCGCCGATCATCGCGAAGAACACGTCGCTCATGGTCAGCGTGCCGACCACATCGCCATATTCGTCGATGATGAACCCCATGAACATCTGGTTCGATTGCAGCACGGAGAGCGCCTTCAGCGCGGAGGCCGTGCGCGGGATATAGAGCGGCGGCGACATCTTCTGGAACAGGATATCGTTCGACCTGGGCGCCTCGACGTGAAAGAGGTCTTCCACGCGGATCATGCCGACGGGCGGACCGCCCGCGCCGCGCCGCACCGGATAGCGCATGTTCTGGTAGCGTCGGATAGCTTCCAGATTGCTCTCCACCGGCGCGGTCGTATCGAGCCAGACAAGCTGCACGCGCGGCGTCATGATTTCGCTCACATGCATGTCGCCCATGCGGAAGACGCGGTGCACGATATCGCGCTCCACACCCTCGATGGCGCCTGTCGCGGCCCCCTCTTCCACCAGATGCTTGATCTCGTCTTCCGTGACCTTGGGCACTTGCTGGCCGGTAATGCCGTATAGCCTCACCACCGCCTCGGTGGACCAGGACAGGAAGGTCACGGCGGGCGAGAGCGCGCGAGAGAGCCCGTTCATGGGCCGTGCGATCCCGGAGGCGATCGCCTCCGGGTTCGACAGCGCGATGCGCTTCGGCACCAGCTCGCCAAGAATGAGCGAGAGATAAGTGATGACGACAACGACGAGGCCGAACGCGACAGGTCCCGCATAGGCCCCGACATAGGGAAAGGGTTTCAGAAACTCCGCCACGGGGGTTGCCAGCGTCGCGCCACCGAAGGCGCCGGTGAAGACGCCGACCAGCGTGATGCCGATCTGCACGACGGAGAGGAAACGGCCCGACTCCCGTTGCAACTTGAGTGCCGTCTCCACGCCGCCCGTCACGCCGCCATCGCGCTTGCGGGCGCTCTTCAATGCCTGGAGGCGCTGGCGGCTCGAAGAAACCACCGCCATTTCCGACATGGAGAAAAACCCGTTCAGCAGGATCAGAACGAGAAGGATGATGATGTCAGACAGCATGGGAGACCCCGGCGGCGCATGGTCACCTAATTATAGGGTAGGACAGCCCCGGGCGCGACTGCGCTAAATCCATGCGGCCGAACCGGACTTTCATGTTAGCTTCATGCGCTTTCCCGGATCGCCTTACGGAGAAAGCGAATGACCGAAAAACGGCCCGAAACCGCGCCCGAAACGTCGCCTGACACGTCCAATGCGGAGGACTTCACCCTCCGGGATGCGACCATCCGGGACGCCGACGCCCTCGACGCATTATGGCAGGCAGCCGGCCTCACCCGTCCATTCAACGATTCACATCAGGACATTGGCTTTGCCCTGGCGGGCCCTGCCTCGACCATTCTCGTGCTGGAACGTGAGGGCCGGATCGGCGCCAGCGTCTTGGTGGGTCACGATGGGCACCGGGGCGCGGTCTATTACGTCTCGGCCGATCCGGCGCTTCGCCATCTGGGTCTCGGCACCCGCATCATGCGGGCGGCGGAAGCCTGGCTGAAGGCCCGGGGCGTCTGGAAACTCAATCTCATGATCCGGCCCGACAATCAGGGCGTGCGCGCCTTTTACGAGACGCTCGGCTATGAGGTCGAAGAACGCATCGTCATGTCGCGGCGCTTTGTCGATTAAGGCTCAGACCGGCGTATAAATGACGAGTTTCAGCGCCGGATCGTCATTGGCCTGAAAGCTCGCATATTCGAAACGCAGCACGCCCTTTTCCGGATGGTGCAGCGTCTTGCGCCCCGCCGCGCCATGGCGGATGTCATGCGCCTCCCACCATTGCACGAATTCGGGACTCCCCTCTCTCAGCCGAGCCAGCAGATCCACGAAAGCCGGGTCGCCCGCCCAGAGGTCATGCGTTGCGCGGAATTCCGCCACCATGCGCTTGGCCTCCCCCTCCCAGCTTTTGCCGAAAAGGCGGCGCGTCTCCGGATCGGTCAGCATGCCGATCAGGATGTTCCGGTCGCGCAGTTTATAGCCGGAGAAGGCGAAGAGTTCGTCCGCCGCCTCATTCCAGGCCAGCACGTCCCAACGCCGCCCGGTGACGTAAGCGGGCTTGTTCAGCCCCTCCACGGCGCGCCTGACCGTCAGCGGCAGTTTTTCCGGCGCAAATGCCGGCTGGCCCCCGTTTCGGGTCAGGTCCCGCAAATGCGTGTGTTCATCCTTGTCCAGTCGCAGCGCGCAGGCCAGCGCATCCACCGTGGTGACGGAGGGGCTCACCGTCCGCCCCTGTTCGAGACGGATGTACCAATCGACGCTGATCCCGGCGAGTTCGGCCACTTCTTCGCGCCTCAGTCCCGCCGTCCGGCGACGGCGCCCCGCGGGCAGGCCCAGCATTTCCGGGCTCAGCCTTTCCCGGCGCGAGCGCAGGAAATTGCCCAGTTCGTTCCGGCTGTGGTTTTCCATCCCGTCCTTTTGCATCGGATCGCCTTTCTCGGGGAGGGATTCCATAGTCCTAGGATAGTACTAGGCCTGAATGCGTTCGGAAAGCGCTGCCATGATGAAGCATCAGGACCGAAAGACGGCCACCGAAACGGGCCGCGGTCCATCCACTCGAAGTCAGGAAGGATTTCCCATGCCCCTCATCAATGTATGGCTGCGCAAGGGCACGACGCCCGAGTACCGCAAGGCGATTTCCGACAGCATCCACAAGGCC
>CAYSVF010000314.1:0-3705 GCA_964434415.1 uncultured Parvibaculum sp. | reverse complement strand
ACCACCTGAACGGCGTTGGACGAGGTGCAGCAGATGTCGCTTTCCGCCTTCACGTCGGCGGAGGTGTTCACATAAGTGACGATCGGCACACCGGGGAACTTCTCGCGCAGCATGCGCACATCCGCGCCGGTAATGCTTTCGGCCAGAGAGCAGCCCGCCTTCGCATCCGGAATGAGAACGGTCTTTTCCGGATTGAGGAGCTTGGAGGTCTCCGCCATGAAATGCACGCCGCATTGCACGATCACATCGGCATCCACCTTCGCCGCGTCCTTGGCGAGCTGCAGGCTGTCGCCCGCAATGTCGCTGACGCAGTGGAAGATTTCCGGCGTCTGGTAATTATGCGCCAGGATGACCGCGTTGCGTTCTTTCTTCAGCTCGTTGATCGCCTTGATGTAAGGCGCGAAGAAAGGCCACTCGACCGACGGAATGACGTGCTTCACCTTCTCGTAAAGCGGCGCCATCTCTTCGGCCAGCTCGGGCGTGTATTCCAGGTTCGGCTTCGCGATGGGCGCATATTTCTTCGCCACCGAATCCGGCGTCGCATTGCCCTGACCCGTTTTGGCTTCGATTTCGCCAGCAAGTGCCATCTCAACCTCCAGACGCCTCTTCTTGTGTCGCGCCTGCCGGGGACCGGCATTTGCGGGAGAGGCTAATGCTCAAAGTGAGCATATTATAGGGATCAAAAACACCGGCTCTTGCCGGCTGACTGATCCAGTTTCCAACTGAGGCTTATGCTACAGATGAGCATTAGTCCCGTCAACCATTATTCAGGCGAGGTCCAGACGGTTGTTTTCACGCCATGGGCGGGCTTTCGGTCAGTCCTGTCCGGGGTCTTTGCGGAAGACCATCCGCTGATAGAAGAGCCCGATGCCGATCAATGCTGCGCCCAGACCCAGGAAGGACGCCGCCCGCAGGATGCCGCTCAGCCCGGACATGTCGAGCAGGAAGACCTTGCCGACCACGAGGATGATGAGACAGAGCGAACCGACGCGGAGCATTTGCCGGCGGGTGACGAAAGCGGCGGCCAGCATGACGCCGCCCAGGATAAGCCAGGCGAGCGAGTAGCTGTAGCTTTCCACTTCGGAAATCGGCACGCGATGAAGGGCGATGCTGCCCTCATGGAAGAGGCGGCGGATTTCCAGGCTGTAATAGGCAAAGCCTGCAATGGCCGATGCAAGCGCCATGGCCAGGCCGTTTCTCCCGGCATTGAGCTTTTGCAGGGCGGGGACGCAAAGGGCGGCCAGCAGGGCGGGCGCGAGATAGGCGAGCATCATCGCATCGAATAGGAGCGGCCCGTTGAACCTGATGGTCGAGATAAGCGGCGACATGATGAAGACGCCGATGAAGAAGCCGGCATAGGAAAGCCCGAGCAGCACGTTTGTCATCCAGCGATAATGGGGTCTCGCCACATGGAGACGCCATCTCATCATTGCGAGCGCAGACGTCAGCCAGACGATGAGGAAACAGCCATGCTCGGCGAGGCCGTAACGCATGCCCGGGAAACCGAACGCATTGCCGTTATTGAAGGCATGATTGATTTCCAGATGGATAAGGACGAAGCCCAGAACGAGCGCGATCTGCTCCAGATAGTTCGCCGTCCTCTCCAGTCCTTCGCGGCGGAACAGCATGGCACCGAGGCCGGTGAATGCCGCAGGCAGGCCGTAGGTATAGAGAAGGACATTGAATACAGGCGTGGTGCCGATGCCGTATTCCGGCAGGTAGGGGTTGAAGATGAGCCGGACCAGGATCACGCCGCCGAAGAAGACTGCAATCTTCTCAAGCACCGGCACATTGAGATGGCGCCGGATGGACGCGATGCCGGGGATCAGCAGCGAAAGCGCGATGGTGAGCCATTCATTGCGGAAGGCGATGGCGAAGGTCAGTGCCAGAAAGCCGAGCGTGGCGCCGGCATAAAGCGCGATGGCAAAATCCCCCGCCGCGCTGCCTCGCTGCCGTTCATTGAGCCGCTGCGTGATACCGGCATGCAGGATGGCGAGGATGAGAGCCAGGAAAGCCCATGAGATACTGGTCTCGAGCAACTCGGTGCGCGCATAGGCGATTGTGAAAAGCGCCAGCGGCACGAAGGTCGCGGCCGCCGCCCAGCTTTTCTGCCGCGCACCGGCGATCTGTTTCAGATAGCCCGCGCCGCCGTAAAGAAGCGCGGTGAGGGCGCTTGCGAGGAGGTAGCTCGTCAGCGCCTCGGAGAGAAGCGGCTGGGTGAAATAATGCGTGATGGAGGTGGAGACGTTCTGGTCCCATGCGGCCCGGGGGATGGCCCACAGGCCAAGACCCGCCACGGCAAAGGGCGCGGAGATCGCAACGGCGGGAGCGAACCCCTCGCGCCGCCAGCCCGCGCCGACAGAGAGCAGGATATAGGCCGCGAACCCGGCAAGCGCCGGTCCTTCATGATCGGCGGCGAAGAGGAACAGCATGATGAGGAAGCCGGTGATCGCAGCGGCGACGCTTGGCGGGGACATGAAATCCGCCTTGTCGGTCTCGCGCGCTTCGTCCCACGCCCAGAAGAGCTGGAAGCCGAAAAGCGCGAGCAGGTGAACCGCGATGACGATCTCGTCGCCGGGAAGCCATAGCCCGACAAGCCAGATAAGCGGCCAGATGAGCGAAGCCCCGAGCGCGGCGTAGTTCAGCCACCGCCATTGACGCAGCTCCGCCGTGGCGATCGCCGCGCCGATGACGAAGGTCAGGTAGAGAAAGAGAACTTCCGGATGCGGCGTATCCGACGCGACGAGCGCGGGCGTCAGCACACTGCCGAGCAGGCCGATGGCGGCGAGATAGCTCGCATGAACGCCCGAAAGAAAGATGGTCACGAGGGAGACGCCGCCAAGCAGCAGGAAGGCGGCAGCGGGAGACAGCATGCCGTAAAGCGCATAGGCGGCGTAGATGGTGGCATAGCCGGCAATGCAGCCGGTCGCGGTGAGAATGGGCGGGATCGGGACATTGCCCGCTTGCGACAGGGAGACGATATCCGGGCGGCGGCGTAGCATTTCACCCGCTGCGAGCAGCGCGACCGAAAGCAGGACGCCGAGAAAGATGCGGACGCCGGGGCCGATGAGACCCTGTTGCACCGAATACTGAACCAGGAAGATGGCGCCGAAGGCGAGGGCGAGGCCGCCGATCCAGACCGTCCATCTGGTGCCGAGAGCCTGTTCCAGACCGCCGCCTTCTCCGTCGCGCTTTCCGCTTCCCGGGCTGGGGGGGTCGGTGCGTGCATTCGCGGGTTGAGGCGGCGGGGTTTTCGGCCTTTGAGCGACCCACCCCCGAACGTCCGGGGCCGTTTCCGGTCTTTTCTCCTCTCGCGGTTCGGGCGCAGCAGGCGCGCCCGCCTGCCGGGGCGTCTCGCCTTCATCCGGCGCAAGCAGGGCCTTCAGCCGTTCCACATCGTTCGTCAGGCGCTTTACCTGCCGGGAAAGCGAGTACCAGCCCGCCCAGGCGACAATGATCATGATGAAGATAAAGAACTCACCCATCGAACTTTCCCCTCGCGCGATTTATCGGGATGGAGGGTAACGCAGATCGGGAGGGGCGGTCTGCCGATTCGTGTCAGCTATTGGCGCGGCTGCGCGAGGGGGCGAGTTTGAGGCCCGGCGCAGGGCGTTCGTTCAGCACCTCGCGGCGGAAGCGGAACTGCTCGGCGGGCCGCCCGCCCGTGCGGGTGGAGACGCGGCCCGTGCGCTCCACCCGCACGGG
>CAYSVF010000313.1:0-3708 GCA_964434415.1 uncultured Parvibaculum sp. | reverse complement strand
AAGTCGAGCCGTTTGACGCGGCCGTCCTGCACGGCGGGAAAATTATATTCTGTTGCCCAGACGCGGGAGGTGAACTCCTCGCGCAGCGTATAGGCGCCGGTCTTGAACGCCTCGAACTCCGCCGTCCTGTCCCGGAAATACTCGAAACGCAGCCGGTCGAAATTCCATTGGCCGACATTCACGTTGAGGTCGCGGGCCCAATAGTCGGCCACCCGCTCATAGGTAACGAACCGACCGGGCTTGAAATCGCCAATGCGATAGGGGCCGCTGCCCAGTGGCGGTTCGAGCGTGGTCTCGTCGAATGTGTTGTCGGTGTAATAAGCCTTTGAGAAGATCGGCAACTCGCCCGCGATGAAAAGCGGCAGGTCGCGCGTCTGTTTGCCGGTGAAGGTAACCTTCAGCATATGTGGCTCGTCTGCCGCTGCGTCTTTCATCTCGCGCAGGTTCTGCGAAATGAGCGGATGTCCCTGCTGCTTGAGCAGCATGAGCGAGAAGGCGGTGTCCTCGGCGGTCAGCGGCGTGCCGTCATGAAAACGCGCTTCTTTCCGCAGACGGAATGTCAGTACATTGCCGTCCGGAGAAAGTTCCGCGCTCTCTGCGACGAGCCCGTAGACCGCGCTTGGCTCGTCCCAGGCGCGCACCATCAGCGTGTCGAAAACGAGATCGAGCCTTTGGGCCGCATTGCCTTTGAGGATGTAGCCGTTGAGCGTATCGAATGTCGTGAAGCCCGCATTATAGGCCGCTGTGGGGCCGACCTGCGACAGCGTGCCGCCCTTCGGCGCATCCGGGTTCACATAGTCGAAATGGGCAAATCCGGGCTCATAATTAAGTCCGCCGAAAAACGACATGCCGTGCCGTGGTCCCGCGCCCGCCACCTTGACCGGCCTGGCGCTCGCGGCCATGGCCGGCAAGGAGGGGAAGGCAAATCCCCCAACACCCGCGGTCGCGGCGGCGCCCGCAAGGATCAGGAAATCACGGCGCGCCAGCGAGAGATTGCCGCTCATTGGGCGGCGTCCCCGGCATTCCCGTCTCCATCCCCGGTGTGCCACCAGATGTTCGGAAAGCCGATCGAATAGCCGGGCATGGTTCCGGGATGGGCGATACGAGACCAATAGGCGACGCGGAAATAGCCCGCATACCATTGCGGCACGACATAATGCCGCCACAGCAGCACACGATCGAGCGCATGGGTGGCTGCGACGAGATCCGCCCGGCTCTCCGCATAGATGATCTTGTCGATCAGGTCGTCGACCACCGGATCGCAGATGCCGATCACATTGCGGCTGCCCGGTGTCTTGGCTGCCTGGCAACTCCAGAAGTCGCGCTGCTCGTTCCCCGGCGACATGGATTGCGGGAAAGTTTGTACGATGATGTCGAAATCGAAATTGTCCACGCGGTTTTCATATTGCGACGTGTCGACGGTGCGAATGGTCGCGTCGATACCGAGCCTCTGCAGCGATTGCCGGTAGGGCAGAACGATGCGTTCGAACATGGGCGAAGCGAGCAAAAATTCGACGCTCAGCTGTTCGCCGGTCTCCTTGTTGATGCGCTTGCCGTCCTTGATGGTCCAGCCCGCCGCATTCAGCAGGTCATTGGCCTTGCGAAGGTTGGCGCGGTTGTTCCCGCTGCCGTCGGTTTTCGGCGTCCGGTAGGGTTCGGTAAAAAGAGCCTTAGGCAGTTTGTCCCTGAAAGGTTCCAGAAGCGCCAGTTCCTCACCCTTCGGGATTCCGGAAGAGGCGAGTTCCGAATTGGCGAAATAGCTGTTCGTGCGCGTGTACTGGCCATAGAAGAGTGCCTTGTTGGCCC
The DNA here is from genome assembly GCA_964434415.1 of uncultured Parvibaculum sp. GTDB lineage: Bacteria > Pseudomonadota > Alphaproteobacteria > Parvibaculales > Parvibaculaceae > Parvibaculum. Next base: position 1,902 of record CAYSVF010000313.1, on the reverse strand, counting down.
ATTCGAAATCGAACGCATAGTCGAAGGCCTCACGCACACGCGGATCGCTGAACTTGTCGCGGCGCAGGTTGAAGGCGAACCCCTGCATGCCCTGATTGTTGTCCGTGTCGATCTTTTCGAGTTTGACGCGTCCGTCCTTCACGGCGGGAAAGTCGTAGGCGGTCGCCCAGTTCTTCGCGCTCGTTTCGATGCGGAAATCCACACGGCCCGTCTTGAAGGCTTCCAGCGCGACGGTGGGATCCTTGAAATATTCGAAGCGCACACGGTCGAAATTGTTCTGCCCCGCATTCACCGGCAGGTCTTTCGCCCAATAGTCCTTCACGCGCTCATAGGTGATGCGCCGGGGCGTCTCCACCTTGGCGATCTTGTAGGGCCCGCTTCCAAGCGGCGGTTCCAGCGTCGTCTTGGTGATGTCGCGCGCTTTGCCGTCCGCGCTCTTGCCCGTCCAGTAGTGCCGCGGCAGCACCGGCAACTGGCCGACGATCTGCGGCAGCTCGCGATTGCCTTTTTCGGAGAAACTGAACCTCACCTTGTCGCCCGGCAGTTTCTCCGCCTTCTCCACATTGCGGTAATAGGCATTGTAGAAAGGATTGATCTTCTTCAGCTCGTTGAAGCTCCAGATCACGTCTTCCAGGGTGATGGGCGTGCCGTCATGGAAACGGGCTTGCTTGCGCAGCGTATAGGTGACCGACGAAAAATCGTCCGGATGCGACACCGTTTTTGCGACAAGCCCGTATTCGGCGCTCGGCTCGTCATAGCTGGGCGCCATCAGCGTGTCGTAGATGAGCGATAGGCCGGCGGCCGGATTGCCTTTGACGATGAAGGTGTTGAGGCTGTCGAAGCCGCCTGTCGTCCCCATGGCGACCTCACCGCCAGCCGGGGCGTCGGGGTTCACATAGTCGAAATGGGTGAAGTCGGGGCCGTATTTCAGCTCGCCGAAAAGCGAGGATCCATGGCGGGGCGTGTCGTCTGCCTGAGCCTGGTGAAGCGGCGCGGTCAGAAAGGCGCCGATCGTCAGCGCGGCCAGCATGGCGGTCGCATATCGCACTTGGGTCCTCCTCCTTTTTGCGGTCATGTCATGGTCGGCGCGGCGTCCCGATACCGTACCGGTCATTTCCATTCCGTATTGGGAATAAGACCATTTTTAGCCATATGAACGCCAAAACAAAACGCGCCCGGAAATTTCCGGGCGCGCTCCGCATTAAGCTTTCGTAAGAGAGGGCTGTTATTCCGCCTTCGTCTCTCCGCCGGCATCCGCCGGGGCAGCGGCATCGCCGCCTTCGTCAGCCGGAGCGGCGGCATCGCCACCCTCTTTGGCCGGGGCTTCCTGCTTTACTTCCGGAAGCGGCAGGTTGGAGCCCAGCGTGTTCAGATAGGCGATCACGTCGGCGCGTTTCTCGTCCTGCTTGATACCGGCAAAGCCCATCGCCGTGCCCGGCGCGTAGTCCTTCGGGCTTTTCAGGAAGTGGTTCAGGTCCTCGAAGGTCCAATTGCCGCCGAGTTTCTGCAGCGCGTCGGAATAGGAAAAGCCCGGGAAGGATGCGACCTTGCGGCCCACCACATGATAGAGGTCCGGGCCGATCTTGGCGCCGGCGCCTTCCTCGAAATTATGACAGGCGGCACAGACCTTGGCGGCTTTTTCGCCCTTGGCCGGGTCGGCATTCGCCAGCAGCACCGGAAGAGGCGTTGCCTTCTCTTCCTTCTTGGGCGCAGCGGCTCCGCCATCCTCGGGCACGGCGACCGCGTAGGACTTCGGGTTGGCCGGTTCTGTAGAGAACAGCGCTTCGCTCAGCGTTCCGACTGCGAGGATGAGAAGCACCGAGAAAAGTACGGCACCTGCAAACTTGTTGAATTCGAATGAGTCCATCGGCTCCTGCTCCGCCAGGGTCGTGTTGCGGGAAG
>CAYSVF010000312.1:0-3743 GCA_964434415.1 uncultured Parvibaculum sp. | reverse complement strand
CTCTCCGCTTCAGGATGTGAAGGAAGGGCTTGCCGCAATCTGGGCCGACGACCGCGTGCGCCCCGTACTCGTCTTCATGTTCTTTTCGGGCATTCTGTTCATGGGCGTGTTTCTGGTCGTCTTTCCGATCCTCATTCGCGACATCTATCACGGCAGTTCGCGAGAGGTCGGTTTCGTGATGATGAGCTTTTTCGGCGGGATCGGCATTTCCTCGCTCTCGTTGAGCCGGATGCGGCCTATCCGGCGGCAGGGGCGCGCCATCATGCTCGCCATGTGCACCGGCTCCACCGTGATGATCCTTATCCATTTCCACCCCCCTGTCTGGGGAGTTTACCTGCTGGCGCTCACCTGGGGATTAGCTGCGGGCATCTCGATGAGCCAGTCGCGCGCCGTGGTGCAGGAGGCGGCATCGGACGTCATGCGTGCGCGCATGTTGGCCGGCTTCTCGCTCGGCACGATGGGCGGCGGACCGCTGGGTTCATTCCTGATGGGATATGTGATCGCCGCGATCGGACCGCTCGACGCGGTGCTCGTGCCCGTCTCGCTGATGGTCCTGCTCTGGCTCTCGATCTTCTTCTTCACGCCGCTTTGGCGGATGGAAGCGGCCAGGGCCGGGGACTACTGACGGGAGCGGAAAATAGCGAAAGGAGCGGGCGTAACTGCCCGCTCCCCTCTTTTTACGATCAGCTGTATTTGCGCTCGTCCCACCAGGGGAAGAAGGACGGCATGTCCTCCGATACCTTGTTGGGATATTTGGCCGGGCGCTTTTCGAGGAAGGACATCACGCCTTCCTTTGCATCTTCCTGCGCACCGCGCGCATAGATGGCGCGGCTGTCGATCTTGTGGGCCTCCATCGGATGGTCGGCTCCCAGCATCCGCCACATCATCTGGCGCGTCAGCGCAATCGACACCGGGGCGGTGTTGTCGACGATCTCGCGAGCCATTTCATAGGCGGCCGGCAGCAACTCGTCGGCCTTGTAAAGCTTCTTCACCAGACCGCCTTCAAGCGCTTCCTGCGCCGGGAAGACGCGGCCCGAATAGGTCCATTCCAGCGCCTGGCTGATGCCCACGAGGCGCGGCAGGAACCAGCTCGAACAGGCTTCCGGCACAATCCCGCGGCGAGCGAAGACGAAGCCGAAACGCGCATCTTCCGAGGCCAGGCGAACGTCCATCGCGAGCTGCATGGTGACGCCGATACCGACCGCCGGGCCGTTGACCGCTGCGATGACGGGTTTCAGGCATTCGAAAATACGCAGCGTCACCCGACCGCCGCCATCGCGCACCGCCGGATTGCTCCAATCGATGCTGCCGTCGGGACGGCGCGGGTCTCCCGCCTTGTCCGGACGGTCTTCGCGTTCGGCATAGTCGAAGGTCTTCGCCCCTGCGGACAGGTCGGCGCCGGCGCAGAAAGCACGGCCCTCGCCAGTCACCACGATGGCGCGCACTTCGTCATCGGCATCCGCCCTGTCGAAGGCGTCGATGAGCTCCTGCATCATTTCGCCGGTAAAGGCATTGAGCTTGTCGGGGCGGTTGAGCGTGATGGTGAGGATATTGTCCTTCACCTCGTATTTGATCGTCTCATAGGTCATTCATGGTCCTCCCTGTATGCGGCTTTTGCCGAATTCTTTTTCTGGTGCGGCCCTGTCGGGGAGAGTGTCCCCCGTGCCGCAGCGTCAATTGCGCGAAATACCGCGCTGGAAGTTGACGCAAGCCTCATCTTGCTGTGTCTTTCCCTGCAGCAATTGAAGCCATGTGAAAAACATGGCCACTTATAACAACGCATGGTCGCAAATGCGACGGCAAGGCGGTCTGATTTATGCCCGTCCGGCGCCCTTGGGAGACGATACCGAATGCACCCCTATATCCACGCCCAGAACAATCCCGACAAGCCCGCCTATATCATGGCGGGATCGGGAGAGACCGTTACCTACAAGCAGCTCGACGAGCGCTCCAACCAGCTTGCGCATCTGATACGCCGGGCAGGCCTGAAGAGCGGCGATGCCATCGCCATCTTCATGGAAAACAATGCGCGCTATTTCGAGCTTTGCTGGGCGGCGCAGCGCTCGGGGCTCTATTTCACCTGCATTTCCTCGCGGCTGACGGCCAGCGAAGTCGCCTATATCATCAATGATTGCGGGGCGAAGCTCTTCTTCACGTCCAAGGAGAAGGAAACCGTCGCCAAGGAAGTCCTCGATGAGAAGATGGCGCCGGGCCTTATCGGATCCTACATGGCGAACGGCACCGCGCCGGGCTTCGACAGCCTGGAAACGGCGGCAAAGCAAATGCCGACCGACCCCATTCCCGACCAGACCTCGGGCACCGACATGCTCTATTCCTCCGGCACGACCGGCCGCCCGAAGGGTATTCGCGTTCCGCTGCCCGGCACGCCGATCGACGAGGCAAACTCCCTCATCGCGCTGGTGCAGTTCCTTTATGGCTTCGACGAGAAAATGACCTATCTCTCGCCGGCCCCGCTTTATCATGCCGCGCCGCTGCGCTACTGCATGGCGGTGAACCGCGTCGGCGGCACCATCGTCGTGATGGAGCATTTCGATCCGGAAGAATCGCTGAAGCTCATTGAGAAATACAAGGTGACGCACAGCCAGTGGGTGCCCACCATGTTCGTCCGGATGCTGAAAATGCCGGAAGAAGTGCGCAAGAAATACGACGTGTCGTCTCTGCAAGTCGCCATCCATGCCGCGGCGCCCTGCCCGATCCCCGTCAAGGAAGAGATGATCAACTGGTGGGGACCGGTGATTTACGAATATTACGCAGGCTCGGAAGGCAATGGCTTCTGCGCGCTCAACTCCGAGGAGTGGCTGGCGCATAAGGGCTCGGTCGGCAAACCCCTGATGGGTAAACTGCATATCTGCGACGAGAACGGCGAGGAATTGCCGCCCGGCGAACCCGGCACGATCTACTTCGCGCCCGAGGACGAGAACAGCCCGGTCTTCGAATATTACAACGATCCGGAGAAGACGAAGGACAGCCGCCATCCGACCAGGAACTGGACGACGCTGGGCGATGTCGGCCGGGTGGATGAGGACGGTTACCTCTACCTCACCGACCGCAAGGCCTTCATGATCATTTCCGGCGGCGTGAACATTTATCCCCAGGAAGCCGAAAATCTCCTCATCACGCATCCCAGGGTTGCGGATGTGGCCGTGATCGGGGTGCCCAACGAGGATTTCGGCGAAGAGGTCAAAGCCGTCGTACAGCCCCAGGACTGGAACGATGCGGGGCCCGCCCTTGAAGCGGAATTGATCGACTTCTGCAAAGAGCATCTTTCGGCGATCAAATGCCCGCGTTCCATCGATTTCGAGGAAGAGCTGCCGCGTCATCCCACCGGCAAGCTCTACAAGCGCCTCATTCGCGACCGTTATTGGGGCAATCGCGACAGCAAGATCGTCTGAGCCTAATCGCCCAACCAGCCCGGCCGGTGTGCTACGCTCCGGCCGGGAATCATGGTGGAAATTCCTTGAGAGAGGTTGGGCAATGTCCGGGACGAAGACGGGACGAAAGCATTTCGGTTTTCTGGCAGCCACGGCGCTTTTGGCTGCCCTTTTCGCCTTTGGCGGTGAGGCCCCATCGGCGCATGCCAACGAGGTCACCTTTTCCGGCACCAAATGCCGGAACCTCAATGGTGCCGGCGGCAAGTTCAAGAAAGACTACTACGTCTATTTCGAGACCAATTCGAGCCGCGTAGACCCGAAATATTATGACGATCTCAAGCACATCTATGA
>CAYSVF010000311.1:0-3783 GCA_964434415.1 uncultured Parvibaculum sp. | reverse complement strand
GACCTGTTGCACCGGCCATGAGAGGATGCGGGAAAGCGCGGCGCGCGCGGCCTGCTTGTCGCGGAATCCCAAGCGGAACTTGCGCGGCACATGCGGCTCTGCGCCGACCATGAGGTCGGCCTTCGCGACCCATCGCCGCCAGCCGGAAAACCAGTCATCGGAAAACTGCTGCAGCACATCGGTGAAAAGCGCCGCGCCGCTCGGGCGGTGGAAGAAGACGATCTCGCTGGCGATGGCATTGGGAAGCAGCGCCTGATCCATCACGTCCGCCCAGGCGGGATCGGCCGTGTCGGCGAGGTCGGCGGCGAAGCGCACATCCTCGCGTTTCTCGCGTACGCCCGGCGCGGCATGGAGCTTGGCGTCCGGAAAGGCGCGCGCCCATTCGGGGATAGAGAGATGATGCAGGGCATTCGGCGCAACGATATGGGCGACCGGCCCCAGCGCCTCGACCGCGGCGCGCAACTCATCCGTCAGCGCCACCGGCGACCATATGAAAAGACCGCCATCAGTAAGCCTGATGACAGCCATGCGGGTGGGATAGCGAAAACCGAGATAAGCCGAAACCACCGGCCCCTCCGCGATCCAGATGTCCGGTCCGAATGGTTTCAGCATTGCCCCTCTCCCCAAGCTGTCTGTGCCAAAGGGCACATGGGACCGGCGATGCTGGCAATCAAGGCCATCAGACCTCTGATCGTCCGGTGTGGTGGGCGCGCTTCAGTCTTTCGACCGCATATACCCAGACTAGCTAATATTGTACCGGCGCCAAGGAATCCGCTGAAGAGGCACATTGGACAAAAAGCGCGCAATGTCAGGGCGCCCGAAAAAAGTCGGTCTCCCGGAACTATCCTGCGCCATCAGCACCACCGGCATCTCAAAAAAGGGCATCAACTCTTGTATAGCGTTGTTAGCAGCATGCCGAGACTGAACAACATGCCGCTTCACAACGACGACCGCGAAAACCTGCCCTTGCTCTCGAATAATCGCACCTTCAATCTGCATTGGGAGATTCCTCAAGAAGCCATCTTCATCTGGCGCTCACGAATCCACTTCCAAGCCTTCTCCGGCAGCCAACCGGAGTAATCCTTGGTAACGCCGACGATAAGGAAGAAGTCGTTCTCATCGACGGCGGGCTTGAGGCGCTTCCAGATGCCATCAGCATCCAAGGAAGTATCAACAAGCCAAGTGGAATCGAGGTAGTGCCACCAAGGTCCACAACCCTTGATTGCCTGGAACAAATCCTCGTAGTCTTGCCCCGGCTTCTTGAGGTCGTAGTTGATAGAATAGATCATCTATATTTCTCCGTTTTAAGAGGGTGTCTCGGCACCTTCTCCGTGCCGCCTACCCCCCTATGCGGAAAAAAAAGGCGTCACGGACATTGATCGGACGTCCGAACAGGATTTTTTTTCCGCATAGGGGAGGGACAGGAGGAGCATGGCTTGAGTAGCAAACAAGCGCCGGCATCTCGCAGCCGCGAAGAAATTGCCGAGGCAATCGAGGGTTTCTCGCCCGCAGACTGGGTTCGCCTCAGGCGGGTAGCTCGCCACTATGCTCGTTCGCTAGTGATTGAAGCTGACGAACTTCTCCAAGAAGCCTGCACAAGGGCATTCGAGAGCAGAACCTGTCCCGCTCATGTGGATGTTGTGAAATTCCTCGCTGAAGCCATGCGCAGCATCGCGAATGGAGAAGGAGAGAAATCCGAGCCCAAGCTCCGGGTTGTACTGACGCCTCGGGAGGGCGACCAAGAAGACCCGATCGAGCAGTTTCCTCATCCATCTCCTAGCGCGGAGTCAGAGATGCTCCAGCGTGAGAACAACGAGAAACTGAGAAGAGATATCCTCGCCCTCTTCGACGACGACACAATCGCGAGGGACATCGTGGAAGGAACCATGGAGGACATGAATGCTGAAGAACTTCGCGAACTTACAGGCTTAGACAAAACAGCTTACGCTACCAAGCGCAAGCTGATACGCCGTCGAATCGATCAGCATTACCCGAATGGGTGGAAGTCATGACCAATAGCGACAAGAAGGAGAAACAGGCGCTTTTACGACTCGCAGACTTGCTAGTCGAAGACGTTCTTGATTCATCAGACGACGAAATATTGTCTGAATTTGAAAAAGAGAACGGGGATCCAAATGAATACGCTGAAAGAATGCGAGTCGCATTTAGGCAAAATCTCATAAAGGCAAACAAACAAAAACTAGAGGATGCGAAAGCCGCTGTAGCGCAGAACCGAAAAAACTCAGCACACAGAACACCAATCATGAGCATTGAAGAAGCACGTGCTCAGCTTAAGAGATTGAATTCAGATGGGTTTGCCACAGAAAAACTTACCTTAGCCGCGCGAAAGGAAAGTGAACTTTCAGACGACGACATTCTTGATCTCATGGAAGACCTAGACGCTCTGAATCTTCTACCAAAGGAAGATTCAAAGGATGGCGACTAGGTGACTCTTTCCAGAGCAGAGCGCTTACTGCAAGAACTAGGCGTAACGGACCCCAAAGAAATAGACCTAGAAGCAATCGCTTACTACACAAACGCAAGCGTCAAATTTCGTCGTCTTGATGGATGCGAAGCAAGAATTGTAGGCAACAACGACAAAGCAATAATCACTGTCAATTCGCGTAGTGCGCCTCGTCGAAAACGTTTCTCCATCGCACATGAACTAGGACACTGGCATCATCACAGGGGCAAACGTCTAGCATGCCGGGCAGAGGAAATTACCGGCCACAGGAAAAACTCTCAGGAAAGGATTGCAGACGCATTTGCTGCGGATTTGTTGCTGCCGCGATATCTCCTCGATCCTGTCGTTCAAAAGCTGGGCAAGCTTACAGTCAAAAACATCAAAACCATTGCCGATATGTTCGACACCAGCCCTATTGCTACCGCAATTCGGCTAGTTGAGAACAACTATCACCCGTCGTTGCTCGTATGTCATGGTCGTCACGGACGTAGATGGTTTTTCAGGGCCTCCTCTGTCCCGTCGAAATGGTTTCCGCAGGACACTCTCGACCCCGACAGTTACGCATTTGATATCCTCTTTGGCCAAAAGAATGACGACTCTATCCCTCATAAAATTGGTGCAGACGCTTGGTTTGACCGCCTAGAGGCCGCGCGTTTCGAAATCCAAGAGCAGACTTTCCAATTTGGGGAGGAGGAAATTCTTACGCTTCTAACAATCATCGACGCAGGGATGTTGGACGACTAGTTCATTTGCCCCCTCACCCCTCCCCGTGAGAGTCTGGGGGTGTGGCGGGGCTTGATTCGTCTTTTTGGGCGTTCGGGGGCCTGCCGCGCCCGCCTTTCGGCTCCGGGCGTTTTATCGGGGCCCTGCCCATTATCCGAGTTTCATTTCCAGTCTCATGGCCTCTTCCCTCGCAGCCCGGTCCGACGCGCGTGACGCCCTCGATGCGGGGGGCGAGCTGAACGCCGCGAAATATGCCGTGCTGCGCGAGGTCTTCGGCTTCGACGGGTTTCGCGCCGGGCAGGAAGAGGCGGTGGATACGCTGCTGTCGGGCCGCAACCTGCTGGCCGTGATGCCGACAGGCGCGGGCAAGTCTCTCTGCTTCCAGGTGCCGGCGCTGGTGAAGGGCGGGCTGACGCTTGTGGTGTCGCCGCTCGTCGCGCTGATGCAGGACCAGGTCTCAGCGCTGAAGCTCGCGGGCGTCGCGGCGGACGCGATCCATTCCGGCCAGTCGCGCGAGGACAATGTCGCCGTCTGGCGGCGCGCCGCGGCGGGCGAGCTCAATCTTCTCTACATGGCGCCCGAGCGGCTGATGACGG
>CAYSVF010000310.1:0-3795 GCA_964434415.1 uncultured Parvibaculum sp. | reverse complement strand
CTCCTTTTCCGGCGATGCGCTGATCCTGGGCCGGAACGACGGTCCGAACATGCGCCGCCTGTCCACCCAGATGGACTGGAACCTGAGGCGGACGACCGTGGGCGGCCTGGTCTACCGGCTGTTCGCCAATCTGCGCGGCGACCTTTATTCCGTCGAAAACGTCACGGACCCGTCCAACCCGGCCGTGACCTTCTCCGACACGACGCTGTTCCGCACCCTGCCGACCCTGGGTACCGAGGTCAGCTATCCGCTGGTACGCAGTAGCGGCGGTCTGCGCGAAGTGCTGGAACCGATCCTGCAGCTCATCTATTCGCCGGATATCGGCAATACGGTGAAGCTGCCCAATGAAGATTCGCTCAGCTTCGAATTCGACGACACCAATCTCTTTTCGGAAAACAGATTCCCCGGTCTCGACCGCTGGGAAACCGGCTCGCGGCTGAATGCCGGTATGCGCTATTCGCTCTTCTGGGGGCCGCAGGGCCGTGCCAGCGCGCTGATCGGGCAAAGTTTCCGCCTCAACGAAAACGAGAGTTTTTCAACCGCGAGCGGGCTTCGAAACGAACTTTCCGATGTGGTCGGGCGGATCATGGTATCGCCCTCGTCGAACTGGCTGCTCGTCCATCGTTTCCGGGTGGGCAGTGAAAGTTTCAAACTTCGCCGCAACGAAGTGAATGCCTATGGACGCTACGGCCCGGTGAGCGCGCAGCTCGGATATGCCTATTTCGCGTCCGACCAGTTCAGCACCTTCACCCCGCGTGAGGAAATCGTGCTTGGCTCGGTCGTGCGGCTCGACGATTACTGGCGCCTGTTCGGACAGACCCGCCGCGACCTTTCCAAGCATCGCGCGGTCAACAACAGCGTCGGGGTGGGATATGCGGACGAGTGCCTCGATATCTCGCTGGGATATTACCAATCCTTCACGCGGGACCGCGACATCGAGCCGGAAAATTCCTTCATACTGCGTCTGACGCTCAAGACGCTCGGGGGCACCGACGGGTGAGCATGAGCAGGCGTAAATCGTGCCGGACAAGATTTTCATGACGATGCCGCACCCAGGTGAGGTATCGCCAACCCACTGAAATCGGACAGTTTTTTCCGATTGCCGGCCAGGTTGATCGGACACTCAATTCCAGTATTCTGTGCCCGGGTTTCTGGGCCGACCATCGGACGACACGTCCGCCGTGAGAAAGCAGCCATGACGAAAGAGATTGCCGTTCGCGAGACACCTGCCTTTCGGCAGGGCGTTGCCATGCCGTTTTTCGCAAAGATTTTCGGGCTGGCCTGTCTCGTCATTCTGACGGGCGGTCTTCCTCGCGCCGCATCGGCCGCGGAGGGCGCGGCCAGTGGAGCCTCGAGCGGCTCTCTGAGCCAGGGCATCGCCGCGGTCGTGAACGACGAAATAATTTCAAGCTACGACCTCAACCAGCGTATCAAGCTTGTGTTCGCCAGTTCGGGCATTCCCGACACCCAAGAGAACCGGGACCGCATCCGCCCGCAGGTCCTCCGCAATCTGGTCGATGAGAGGCTGAAGGAGCAGGAAGCCAAGCGGCTGAAGATCGAGGTGACCCAGGACGATGTCGACAGGGCATTCGAACGGATCGCCACCCGCTCGAACATGACGGTCGATCAGATTGGCGAGTTCCTGAAGAAAAACGGCGTCAACAAGAGCACGCTGACGCAGCAGCTGCGCACCGACATTGCCTGGAACAAGCTTGTGAGCCAGCAGTTCGGCGCGCTGGTTTCAGTCAGCGACGGCGAAGTGCAGGAAGTGCTTCAGCGCCTGCGCGATGAATCGGACAGCCCCAGCTACGATGTCAGCGAAATCCTCCTGAGCTTCGACAATCCCGCGCAGGAAGCCGAAATTCGGAGCGGCGCCGAGAAGCTTATCGAGCAGATCCGCAAGGGCGCGCCTTTCCAGGCCGTGGCCCGCCAGTTCAGCCAGTCGGCCTCCGCGGCCAGCGGCGGCGATATCGGCTGGGTCCGCGCAAGCCAGCTTCCCGCGCCTGTCGCCGAAGTCGTCAAGAACATGCCGAGCGGCACTGTTTCCGATCCGATCCGTACCCGGAACGGCTACTACATCGTGCAGCTTCGCGCGATGCGCCGCGGCTCCGGCGCCGATCCGCTGAGCGACCAGTATGTGCTGATGCGCGTGCTGCTGCCGCTCACCCCGGATGCCGCGCCGCGCTTTGTGGCGCAGCGTGCGCGGGAAGCGGAAGCCTTCCGCGCCAGCGTCAAGAGCTGCGACGAGGCCTCCAGGAAGATCAACTCCTATGTCGGCGGCAAGGCCGACAAGCCGCGCACGGTGCTCGCCGGACAGCTCGAGCCGCGTATGCGCAAGGCGGTCTCCGGCCTCAAGACCGGCGATGTGAGCGAGCCGGTCCGTTCCAATGTCGGCGTCGAAATGCTGGTCGTCTGCGGGTACAAGCCGGATGAAGGCGGCCTGCCCACGGCGGAGCAGATCGACAACAATCTTTATGAGCAGCAGCTTTCCATGATGGCGCGGCGTCACCTGCGCGACCTGCGGCGCGATGCCGTCGTGGTCAAGCGGTAAGATGCATGAGCGCATCCAGCGGCAGCGTGGAGACCGGGCCCGTCCCTGACGAAACGCCACCGCTTGCCCTGACCATCGGAGAGCCGGCGGGCATAGGCCCTGAAATCTCTCTCAAGGCCTGGGCGCATCGCGAGCGGGAGGCGCTTCCTCCCTTTTTCGCCATCGGCGATGCGTCCTGTTATCGCGAAACGGCAAGCCGTCTCGGCGCCGAGATTCCGGTCGAGCAAATTTCGCGGCCGGGCGATGCCCTGTCCGTTTTCGGGCATGCCTTCCCCGTCCTCGATCTGCCGCTCGCGGTCAGAGCCCGGCCCGGCCGGCTCGCGCCCGAGAATGCCGCCGCCGTGATCGGCGCCATCGATCTTGCCTGCGACCTCGCGCTCAAGGGCGAGGCCTCCGGCATCGTGACCGCCCCCATCCACAAACGCGTGCTTTACGAGGCCGGGTTCAAACTGCCCGGCCATACGGAATATCTCGCCGAGCGGGTCGGCGGATCGCCGGTCATGATGCTTTCATGCCCCGGCCTGCGCGTGGCGCTTGTCACCATCCACATGCCGCTCAAGGCCGTTGCGGCGCATCTGTCGACCTCCGCCATCGTGGAAACCGGGAAGACGTTGGCCAAAGCTTTGCGAACCGATTTCGGGATCGAGACCCCTCGCCTCGCCGTGGCCGCGCTTAATCCGCATGGCGGCGAGGAAGGCCATCTCGGGCGTGAAGAAATCGAGATCATCGCGCCCGCCATCCCCCTCATCCGCGATGCCGGCGTGGAGGTGTCGGGACCGCTCCCCGCCGACACGCTTTTCCATGAACGCGCGCGCGAAAGCTATGATGCGGTTTTGTGCATGTATCACGATCAGGCCCTGATCCCGCTCAAGACCATCGACTTCGAGCGCGGCGTCAACACCACGCTCGGCCTTTCCATCGTGCGCACCTCCCCGGACCACGGCACAGCGCTCGACATTGCCGGTAAGGGCCTCGCCCATCCGGGCAGCCTCATCGAAGCGATCCGGCAGGCAGGAGAAATCGCGTGGAACCGGAGACGGACAGCGGCGGGAGCACGCGCATGAGCGCTGCCGCGCCGCCGAAGCTTCCATCCATTCGCGAAATCATGGAGCGCCACGGGCTCAGTCCGCAGAAATCGCTGGGACAGAACTTCCTGCTCGACCTGAACCTCACCCGGCGGATCGCGCGGGCCTCCGGCTCGCTTACGGGACGGCAGGTTCTGGAAGTCGGTCCCGGGCCGGGCG
>CAYSVF010000309.1:0-3805 GCA_964434415.1 uncultured Parvibaculum sp. | reverse complement strand
CTGGTGTCGGTCACGCCTTTTCAGCACCCGTATCAGGCTGCGCGGTGGTGGCGGGCAGATTGGCGGTGAGCTGCGCCTTGCCGCGCGGGCGATGCGTCATCAGCCGGATTACGCGCGACAACGTTTCGCGCATCTTGTGCCGATGCACGATCATGTCGATCATGCCGTGTTCGAACTGGAACTCGGCGGACTGGAAATCGTCCGGCAGCTTTTCGCGGATCGTCTGTTCGATAACGCGGCGGCCGGAAAATCCGATCAGCGCCTTGGGCTCGGCGATCTGCACGTCGCCCAGCATGGCATAGGAGGCAAGCACGCCGCCCGTCGTCGGATCCGTCAGCACGACGATGAAGGGCAGGCCCGCCTCGCGCAGGAACTGCACGGCAACCGTCACGCGCGGCATCTGCATGAGGGAGAGAATGCCCTCCTGCATGCGCGCGCCGCCCGCTGCGGTGAACAGCACATAGGGCGCGCGCTTTTCGATGGCGGTTTCCGCGCCCTTGATGAGCGCTTCGCCCGCCGCCATGCCGAGCGATCCGCCCATGAAGGAGAAATCCTCGATGGCGATGACGGTTTCCACGCCGTCCAGCGCGCCATGTGCCACGGTCACGGCGTCGTCGCGGCCCGTCTTGGCGCGCGCTTCCTTCAGGCGTTCGGGATAGCGCTTCTGGTCGCGGAACTTGAGCGGATCCACGGGCACCGGATCGACCTGCACGATCTGGTAGTCGGCATCGTCGAAGAGCGAATCGAAGCGCTCTTTCGTTTCCAGCCGCAAATGATGATCGCAATTGGGACAGACATTGAGTGCGGCCACGAGATCGCGGTGAAAGATCATCTCGCCGCAGGATGGGCATTTGCGCCAGAGATTGTCCGGCACCTGACGCTTGTTGAAGACGCGCTGGATTTTCGGTCGGACAACGCTGTTGATCCAGTTCATGGGTCTCTCCCTTATTCGGCCGCCGCCGCGCGGGCGCCATGGACGCCGTCGGCAAGACCGCGCACGAAATCGAGTACGCGCTCGACGCCCCCGTCCTTCAGTTTCCCGTCATCGCCGAGTTCCGCCTTGATGGCTTCGACGATCGCCGAGCCCACCACCGCGCCGTCGGCGTCGCGGGCGATCTCGGCGGCTTGGTCCGGCGTCTTGATGCCGAAGCCCACCGCGACCGGCAGTTTGGTGTGTCCCTTGATGCGCTGCACCGAGGCGGCGACATTGCGTGCCTGCGGGCTCGCCGCGCCGGTAATCCCGGTGATCGAGACGTAATAGACAAAGCCCGAGGTATTGGCGAGCACGGCGGGAAGCCGCTTGTCGTCGGTCGTCGGTGTGGCGAGGCGGATGAAGTTCAGGCCCGCTTTCATCGCAGGCACGCAAAGCTCGTCGTCTTCTTCCGGCGGCAGGTCGACCACGATCAGGCCATCGACGCCTGCTTCCGTCGCCGCGTCGAGGAATTTTTCGACGCCCATATGATAGATCGGATTGTAATAGCCCATCAGCACGATGGGCGTTGCATTGTCGCCCTCGCGGAAGCGGCGCACCATGTCGAGCGTCTTGATCATGGTCTGACCGGCGGCAAGCGCGCGCTGCGAGGAATGCTGGATTGCCGGGCCGTCCGCCATCGGGTCGGTGAAGGGCATGCCGAGTTCGATGACGTCGGCGCCTGCGCCGGGCAGGCCCTTGAGGATCGCCGAAGACCCCTCCATATCCGGATCGCCGGCCGTGATGAAGGTGATGAAGGCCGCGCGGCCTTGCGCTTTCAGCTCGTCGAAGCGTTTTTCAAGGCGCGTCACAGTTCCACCCCCAGATAGCCGGCGACGGAGAAGACGTCCTTGTCGCCGCGGCCGCACATATTCATGACCATGATGTGGTCGCGCGGCAGCTCGGGCGCGACGCGGCTGACATAGGCCAGCGCATGAGAGGGTTCGAGCGCGGGAATGATGCCTTCCTTGCTCGAACAGAGCTGGAAGGCCTCGAGCGCTTCCTTGTCGGTCGCCGACACATAGGTCGCGCGGCCCGTCTCATGCAGCCATGAATGTTCCGGCCCGATACCCGGATAGTCGAGACCGGCGGAAATCGAATAGCCGTCGCGGATCTGTCCGTCATCGTCCTGCAGCAGATAGGTACGGTTGCCGTGCAGGACGCCGGGGGTGCCGCCCTTCAGCGAGGCGCAATGCTCGCCCGTCTCGATGCCGTGGCCCGCGGCCTCGACGCCGAAAATCTGTACGCTCTCATCGTCGAGGAAAGGATGGAAAAGACCCATCGCATTGGAGCCGCCGCCGATGCAGGCGACGACGCTGTCGGGCAGGCGGCCCTCGCGTTCCATCATCTGCGCTTTCACTTCCTCGCCGATGATCGACTGGAAGTCGCGCACCATGGCCGGGTAGGGATGGGGGCCGGCGACCGTACCGATGAGGTAATAGGTCGAGTTCACATTCGTCACCCAGTCGCGCAGCGCCTCGTTCATCGCGTCTTTCAGCGTGCCCGTGCCGGAGGTGACCGGCACGACTTCGGCGCCGAGAAGACGCATGCGGAAGACATTGGGTTTCTGACGCTCGATGTCGGTCGCGCCCATATAGATGACGCAAGGCAGGCCGAAGCGCGCGCAGACCGTCGCCGTCGCCACGCCATGCTGGCCCGCGCCGGTTTCGGCAATGATGCGCTTCTTGCCCATGCGCATGGCGAGCAGGATCTGACCGAGACAGTTATTGATCTTGTGCGAGCCGGTATGGTTCAGCTCGTCGCGCTTCATGTACAGCTTGGCGCCGCCGGTGCCGCCGTTCTTCTGCGCGATCTCGCGGTAATGCTCCGTCAGCCGCTCCGCGTAATAGAGCGGGCTCGGACGGCCCACATAGTCGCGCTGCATTTCCGCGATCTGGTCGTGAAAGGCCGGATCGTTTTTCGCGTCCGTATAGGCCCGGTCGAGATGCAGGACGAGCGGCATCAGCGTTTCGGCGACGAAGCGTCCGCCGAAAATACCGAAGCGGCCTCTCTCGTCTGGACCGCTGCGCATGGAATTGGGCTTTGCAGTGCTCACTAGTTCACAACTTTCTCTACGGGCGTTCCGCTGCGCCGAGCGCGGCCTTGCAGAACGCTTTGATCCGCTCGGGATCCTTCTTGCCCGGTGCGCTTTCGACACCTGAGGAGACATCCACCGCCTGAGCGCCCGTCATGCGGATGGCTTCGCCCACATTGTCGGCATCCAACCCGCCCGACAGCATCCAGGGGATGTCGGGCCGGTTGCCCGCGATCAGCGACCAGTCGAAAACGAGCCCGTTTCCGCCCGGCAGCGCACCTGCCATAGATTTAGGTGGTTTGGCGTCGAACAGCAACAAATCCGCCACTTTCTGGTAAATGGCGACGGCATCCAGATCCTCAGGCCCGCCGATTGGAATGGCCTTCATGAGCGCCAGTCCATAGCGCTCCCTCATCTCCGTGAGGCGCTCGGGCGGCTCCGCCCCGTGGAGCTGCAGGATGTCGGGCCTCAGGGCCTCGACAAGCGGGTCGAGCGTTGCATCATCCGCATTGACGGTGAGCGCCACTTTCACCACTTCGCTCGGTACCTGGGCGGCAAGCATGGCTGCCTTTTCAAGCGTCAGGTGCCGGGGGCTTTTCTCGAAGAAGACGAAGCCGAGATAGGAGGCGCCTGCCGACACAGCCGCCTTGAGGGCCGCTTCGTCGGTAATGCCGCAGATTTTGACGCGCACGGTCATGAGCGGGCCTACCCCAGGGCCGGCGCGAGGCTCGCCGAAATGCCCTCGGCGGCGCGGCGCGGGTCTTCCGCCCCGGTGATGGGGCGGCCGATCACGAGAATGT
>CAYSVF010000308.1:0-3808 GCA_964434415.1 uncultured Parvibaculum sp. | reverse complement strand
GCTTCGAGCTTGGCGCGCCGCTCCGGCGTCGTCCATTCGCCCGCCGAGACTTCCTTTTCCCAGAGCATGTCGGCGAGCGGCTTTGCCTCGTCGAGCACCTTCTGCATCGCCTCCGGCCCCTCCTCGCGCACGAGGTCGTCCGGGTCCTTGCCCTCGGGCAGCAGCGCAAAGCGCAGCGAATGGCCGGGCTTCAATATGGGGAGCGCACGCTCGACCGCGCGAAAGGCGGCGCGAAGGCCTGCCTTGTCGCCATCGAAGCAGAGGATCGGTTCCGGCGCGAGCCGCCACAAAAGCGCGATCTGGTCTTCGCTAAGCGCGGTGCCGAGCGGGGCGACCGCATAATCGAACCCGCCCTGCGCGAGCCCGATCACATCCATATAGCCCTCGACCGCCAGCACCGTCGCCTTGTCATAGGCGGGCTTGCGGGCCTTATCGAGATTGTAAAGGACGTGGCCCTTGTGAAAGAGCGGGGTCTCCGGCGAGTTGAGGTACTTCGCCTTGGCGTCGGGCGACAGCGCGCGGCCGCCGAATGCGATCACCCGGCCCCGCCCGTCCGCGATGGGAAACATGACGCGATTACGGAAGCGGTCGTAAGGCTCCTTGATGTCCTCGCCGCCGATGATGAGCCCGGCCTCGATCATCTGGCCGAGCTCGACGCCCTTGCCCTTCAGATAATTCATGAGCTGGTGGCGGTCGCCGCGATCGTCGCCCGGCGCATAGCCCATGCCGAAGCGCTCGATGATCTCGTCCTTCATGCCGCGGCGCTTGAGATAGGCCATCGCCTCCGCGCCCGCGCCTTCCTTCAGCTTGCGGCGGAAAAAGCCCTGCGCCATCTCCATCACGTCGATGAGGGAGGCGGACTTCTTTTCGCGCTCGGCGGCGCGGGGGTCCTGCTTGGGAACTTCCATGCCCGCTTCGCCCGCGAGCCGCTCCACCGCCTCCATGAAGGAGAGGTTCTCGGTCTTTTCCAGAAACTTGATGACGTCGCCATGCTCGCCGGAAGAGAAGCAGTGATAGAACTGCTTGTCGTCATTCACCGTGAAGCTCGGCGACTTCTCATTGCTGAAGGGCGAGAGCCCGACGAATTCCCGGCCCCGGCGGGTGAGCTTCACCTTGCGGCCCACGACCTCGGAGACGCGG
Organism: uncultured Parvibaculum sp.; assembly: GCA_964434415.1. Taxonomy (GTDB): domain Bacteria; phylum Pseudomonadota; class Alphaproteobacteria; order Parvibaculales; family Parvibaculaceae; genus Parvibaculum. The sequence continues at coordinate 2,668 of CAYSVF010000308.1, read as the reverse complement.
ATGCGCGCCTTCAACTCGTCGAGGAAATGCTTCGGGAAGGACATTCGCTGCTGCCAGCCACATCAAAAATCTAACGGGAATTTTGTGCACTATATGCCTCAGGCGAGGGAAGTGTCACCGCTTTGTAACCTAATAGAATTTTCTTGATTGTATGTACAAATGAATATACAGTTCAAATAGCCGGACAGCTAGCCATTTTGATTGATTTAGGAGCCTTCGATGGCAGCTACAGTCCGTTTTGAAACCTACGAACCCGCATTTTCAGGATTCGAATGGGATGAAACGAAGCAACGCCGCAATATCGAAAAGCATGGTCTGAGCTTCGTAGACGTTTTGCCGATCTTCGATCAAATCGTGGGTCGCAGGGCATCCGATCGGGACGGCGAAAGTCGCTATCTTGTCGTTGGAGTATTAGGCAATGTCGAAATCTCAGTCATCTACACGCAAAGAGAAGAAAACATCTGCCGTATCATCTCGGCCCGGCGCGCCCGTGTCGAAGAGCGACGAGCATATCGTGCGTTACACGCGCGAAGAGATTGAACGCATGGGCCCCGGCAAGACCGACTGGGAACGCGTGCGCAACATGACGGATGAAGAGATCGAAGCGGCTATCGCCGAGGATCCCGATTCCGACTTTCCTCTCAACGAAGGCGAGTGGGAACTCGTCATCCCTGTCCGTAAACAGCCCGTCAGCATCCGGCTGGATGAGGACGTACTCGACTTCTTCAAGTCGAGCGGGCCGCGCTACCAGACACGCATCAATGAGGTGCTTCGCACTTACATGCGTGTGCAGAAAGCGAAGGAAAAGGTGAAGAGCGAGGGCTGATCCCCTCGCCTATCTCTTTTACCCCAGCCGGGCCTTCACCAGGGGGCCGGCCTTGGAGAAATCCATCTGGCCGGCATAGCGCTTTTTGAGCTCACCCATGACGCGGCCCATATCCTTGAGGCCGTCGGCGCCGAGTTCGGAGACCACGCTGTCCACCGCGGACTGGATTTCCGCCTCGTCCATCTGCTTCGGGAGGAATTCCTCGATCACGGCGATTTCGTCGCGCTCCTGCGCGGCCAGCTCCATCCGGCCCGCCGCCTCGTAGGTTTCGGCGGATTCGCGGCGCTGTTTGATCATCTTGGAGAGCACTTCCATGATCTCCGCCTCGCCCACGCCGCCGTCGCGCCCGTCGGTCCGTCCGGCAATATCCCGGTCCTTGATGGCGGCCACGATGAGACGCAGCGTGCCCGTGCGCGTCTTGTCCTGGCTCTTGGTTGCCTCGTTCAAGCCCTGCTTGATGCGTTCGCGCAAGGTTTGGCCCATGACCCGTCTCCGAATGACACTGATGAAGAAACTCTGTTTGCGACGTCGTTCTTTCGCCTCTTTCGGGGGGCCTCTGGCCACGCCCCGGAAAGGCGGCACACGCTAAAGCAAAGGCCCCGTAACCGCAAACAGATTACCGCCCCGACAGAAAAGAGCTAACTAACTGAAATCACTCACAAAAAATAAGCGAAAGCCAGCTTGACGCTTTTCGAGGCTTCGCTTAGTGTCCGCGCGATTTGACGGAATCTCCGCGAGTCTGCCGCCCCGGCGCGCCCCTGACCACTTTACGGGATGCATCGGACCGGCGACGGACGTCAGGCCCATGCGGAATTCCTCTCCCGGGAGACCTGCCATGTTGGTGTCGACGACAGCCGCCACGGAACGGCGCTCGCCAGATGCGAGCCGGAGTTCCGGGGAGGAGTCTCCGCGCGCATGTGCGATGATGTCCCGGCTCCGCGACCGCCAAAGCGAATGGAAATGACACGCATGACCGCCAGCGAAACGCCCACCGCGCTTCTCGTCCTGAAAGACGGCACCGTCCTCAAAGGGCGAGGTATCGGCGCTATCGGCGAAGCGGTCGGCGAGGTCTGCTTCAACACGGCGATGACGGGCTATCAGGAAATCCTGACCGACCCCTCCTATGTGGGGCAGATCATCACCTTCACCTTCCCGCATATCGGCAATGTGGGCACGAATGACGAGGATATCGAAACCTCCAACCTCGCCGCCGCCTCCGGCGTGCGCGGCGCCGTCATCAGGGCCGATATCACCACCCCGTCGAACTACCGCGCGGCCCAGCATCTGGATGCCTGGCTGAAGGCGCGCGGCATCGTCGGGCTTTCCGGCGTCGATACGCGCGCGCTGACGCGGCGCATCCGCGAAAAGGGCTTCATCGACGGCATCATCGCGCATGATCCGGCGGGCAATTTCGACATTCCCGCCCTGCAGGCGAAAGCGAATGAATGGCCGGGCCTCGTCGGCATGGACCTCGCGAAAGAAGTCACCTGCGGCCAGCGCTACGACTGGGACCAGGATCTGTGGCAATGGGATAAGGGCTTCGGCAACCGGCCCGACGCGCCCCACCATGTCGTTGCCGTCGATTTCGGCGCCAAGCGCAACATCCTGCGCTGCCTGGTGAATGCCGGCTGCCGCGTGACGGTGGTCCCCGCCTCCACCAAGGCCGAAGACGTGCTCGCGATGAACCCGGACGGGGTGTTCCTGTCGAACGGTCCGGGCGACCCGGCGGCGACCGTCGAATATGCGGTGCCGGAAATCAAAAAACTCGTCGAAAGCGGCAAGCCCCTTTTCGGCATCTGCCTCGGCCACCAGATGCTCGGCCTCGCGCTCGGCGCGAAGACG
>CAYSVF010000307.1:0-3824 GCA_964434415.1 uncultured Parvibaculum sp. | reverse complement strand
GATCCTTGATGTCGCAGGTTTTGCAGTGGACGCAGTTCTGCGCATTGATCTGGAAGCGCGGATTGGACCCGTCATCGTCCCTGACCACTTCATAGACGCCTGCCGGGCAATAGCGCTGCGCGGGTTCGTCATACATGGGCAGGTTGTAGTTGATCGGGATTTCCGGATCCTTGAGGCGCAGATGGACCGGCTGGTCCTCCTCATGGTTGGTCGCCGACAGGAAGACCGAGGACAGCTTGTCGAAGGAAATCTTGCCGTCCGGCTTCGGGTAGTCGATCGGCTTGCAGTCCGCCGCCTTTTTCAGCGTCGCACTGTCCGGCTTGCCGTGCTTCAGCGTGAAGGGCAGGCCGATACCGAGATTGTTCATCCACATGTCGACGGCACCGAGGCCGATACCGATCATGGTGCCGAAACGCGACCAGAGCGGCTTCACGTTGCGCACGCGCTTCAGATCCTTGTGGACCGCGCTCTTTTCATAGGCTTCCGTATAGGCCGTCAGCTCGTCGCCGCTGCGCCCGTCCTTCACTGCGTCGAAGGCCGCTTCGGCGCCCATCATGCCGGTCAGCATGGCGTTGTGGCTGCCCTTGATGCGCGGCACGTTGACGAAGCCCGCCGAACAGCCGATCAGGGCGCCGCCCGGGAAGGTGAGCTTCGGCACCGACTGGTAGCCGCCCTCGGTGATGGCGCGCGCGCCGTAGGAAATGCGCTTGCCGCCCTCGAAGGTGTCGCGCACGGCCTGATGCTGCTTGAAGCGCTGGAACTCGTCGAAAGGCGAGAGATACGGGTTCTTGTAGTTCAGGTGAACCACGAAGCCGACCGACACCAGATTGTCGCCGAAATGATAGAGGAACGAGCCGCCGCCGGTATTGTTGTCGAGCGGCCAGCCCATGGTGTGCTGCACCAGACCCTTTTTGTGCTTCTTCGGATCGATTTCCCACAGTTCCTTCAGGCCGATGCCGAATTTCTGCGGTTCGCGGCCTTCGTCCAGACGGTATTTGCGGATCAGCTCCTTGGAGAGCGAGCCGCGCACGCCTTCGCCGAAGAGCGTGTATTTCGCACGCAACTCCATGCCGCGCATGAAGCTGTCCTTGTGCTCGCCATCCTTGGCGACGCCCATATCGCCGGTCGCCACGCCGGTGACCGAGCCGTTCTCGTCATAGAGAATCTCGGCGCCCGCGAAACCGGGATAGATTTCCACGCCCAGCTCTTCGGCCTTGGTGGCCAGCCAGCGGCACAGATTGCCCAGGCTCACGATGTAATTGCCGTGATTGTTCATCAGCGGCGGCATCAGGAAGTTCGGCACGCGAATGCCGCCTGCCGGGCCGAGATAGATGAAGTGATCCGCCGTCACTTCCGTATCGACCGGGGCGTCCTGCTCGCGCCAATCGGGAATCAGCGCATCGAGGCCGGAGGGGTCGATCACCGCGCCTGAAAGGATATGCGCGCCGACTTCCGAGCCCTTCTCGATCACGCAGACCGAAAGGTCGAAATCCTCTTCCGCCGCCTTCTGGCGCAGCCGGATCGCCGCCGAGAGGCCCGCCGGGCCGCCGCCAACGATCACGACGTCGTATTCCATATATTCGCGCTCGGGAAGCGCCTCCGCCTGGTCGCTCATCTAACCCTCTTTTCTCCTGCCGCGTTCCGTCCTCGGTCCCCCTTGGGGCCTGCCGACCGGGGCCCGGGGAACGCCGGAATCCCTCTGAAATTCGCAACACTTATGGTGCCTACGGCTGTTGCGGTCAACACAGAGGGCCGTTCAGGACCGTTTCCCCGTTCATGCCGGATGCACATGGCCGGGTTCGCTGATAATCTTGTTTCGTCAATCATGCAGAAGACAGTAGGCAGTCATTTGCGACCGTCAAATGCGGCGATCCTTATGCGCTGCGGTCAAGACGTGAAATTCAGGGGTTCTTTTCCATAATGGACGGCGAGGCGCGGGAATTTTCGGCGGAAGACGCGGCGGCACTGCTGGCGCTCTATGTCGAATCCGGCTGGAGCGACGCGCTGGCCGAAGAACCGGTGAACCGCTACGAGCTTTCCGATGCGCCGGCCCGCGCCGCCGAGACCGCGCCCGCCGCGCCGGATGGCCCCCGCAAGGCGCCGCAAGCGCGGCCGTCCCCGGTGGAGGCCCCCCGCCCCGCCGCGCCCGCCTCGATTCCCCTGGAAGAGGCCGAGGCCGCCGAGACCGCACGGGAGATCGCCGCGCGCTGCCGGACGCTCGACGAGCTCAAACAAGCGCTGTCCGACTTCGAGGGCTGCGCCCTCAAATTCACCGCCAAGAATCTGGTTTTCGCCGACGGCAATCCAGAAGCGGAGCTGATGTTCGTGGGTGAGGCGCCGGGGCGCGACGAGGATATTCAGGGCCTGCCTTTCGTGGGCCGGGCGGGCCAGCTTCTCGACCGGATGCTCGCCGCCATCGGCCGCGACCGGCAAAGCGTCTACATCACCAATGTGCTGAACTGGCGCCCGCCGGGCAATCGCGCGCCCACGCCTGCCGAGCAGGCCATCTGCCAGCCCTTCATCGAGCGCCATATCGAACTGGCAAACCCTGAAGTGCTGGTGTTTCTGGGCGGCGTGTCGGCCAAGCAGCTCCTGAACACCACCACCGGCATCATGCGGCTCAGGGGCAAATGGAACGTCTATCGCGCGGGCGGCCGCGAAATTCCGGCCCTGCCGACGCTCCACCCGGCCTATCTCCTGCGTCAGCCCGCCCAGAAGCGCCTGGCCTGGCACGATCTTCTCTCGCTGATGCAGCGCCTCAACGCCCCCCGTTAACCTACGAGTAATTAATTTGCCTTGGCGCTTGAGAGGCGGCAGATGAGCGATATGATACCCGCTCATGCGCTGGGGGGTGCATCCATGACGACTTCGGTTTCCGGGGGGCGGACGGCCCGTCCTGCCCGTATAATTTGTAATTTCGCGCTTGCGGGCTTTCTGGCCGGCGCCGCGCTGATGCCGCTGCAGGCGGCCGCCGCGCAGGGTCCGTCGGCGGAGGGTGCTGCGGTGGTGCCTGCGCGCATCTGGAGCCCCGAGGTTCTGAGCGGCAAGGACCGCGAACTCTACCGGCAGCTCTTTGCCGAGACCCGTCGCGGCCACTGGAAAAAAGCCGACGCCATCGCCGCGAAACTCTCCGACAAGCGGCTGATGGGCTTCGTCCTTTACGAAAAATATATGGGCCCGCATTACCGCACGTCCTATTCGGAACTTGCGGCCTGGATGAAGAAATATCGCGACCTGCCGGGCGCGAAGGACATCTACAAGCTTGCCGTGAAGCGCCGCCCCCATGGCGCGTGGCCCGCGCGGCCCGCCCGACGCAAATGGCGCGCACCGGCCCATACCGATTACGCTGTCTATGAAAAAGACGACCAGCCCCTGTCCGCGGCCTATAAGCGGATCGCACCGCAGGTCCGCCGTCACGTCTCTTCCGACAGCGCGGAAGAAACGCTTCACTTCCTGAAGCGCTATCACGTCAAATCGAAACTCAACGCCGTCGAATTCGACAAGGTGCGCGTGCGCGTCGCGGCCTCCGCCTTCCTTGAGGGCGATGACGAGCTGGCCTATCGCATCGCGGACGAGATTTCGTCGCGTCATGCGCGCTATGTGCCGCTCGCGGACTGGTATGCCGGTCTGTCGGCCTGGCGTCAGGGGCAATATGCCGATGCCGCGCGTCACTTCAAACGCCTGTCGGAAACGAACGGCGCGGGCGACTGGTCCAAGGCGGCGGGCGGTTTCTGGGCGGCGCGCGACTATCTTGCCGATCACGATCCCGAGCGCGTCGCGCCGATGCTCGAACGCGCCGCGGCCACGGGCGCAACCTTTTACGG